>NZ_JBHWIR010000011.1:0-6806 GCF_042731835.1 Kitasatospora sp. NPDC059817
CGAGAACCAAGAGAGGGCCGGGGCCACGCGGATCGCGCGGGCCCGGGCCCTCTGGGGTCACCCCGGTGATCCCTGTCCGACCCCCGGGGTGAGGGGGGAGTGGTCAGGATGCGGGTGGAGTCCGGTGAGCCGAGGTGGTCGGCTTAGTACCAGTGGTTGGCCTGCCAGAAGTTCCAGGCGGCGTTCGGGCTGCCGTAGCGGGAGTTCATGTAGTCCAGCGCCCACTTGATCTGGGTGGTCGCGTTGGTCTTCCAGTCGGAGCCGTGCGTCGCCATCTTGGAGCCCGGCAGCGCCTGGGCCAGGCCGTACGCGCCCGAGCTGGCGTTGGTCGCGGTCACGTTCCAGCTGGACTCGTGGGCGATGATCTGGCTGAAGGAGGCCAGCTGGTTCGCCGGGACGATCTGGGCGGCCACGGCCTGCGGGGACAGGGTGGCGGCGTTCGCGGTGGCGGGCAGCACACCCGCGCCCAGGGCGGTCAGACCGGCGGCGCCGGCGAGAATCGCGGCGGAAGTGCGCATACGGAGCTTGAAAGTGGGCATCTAGAACAGGACCTCAATCAGGTTGGGCCGGGTCACGCCCCGCCTTGGACCACGGCCGGACAGGGGCCGAAACGGTCGTGGGGCGTGACCTGGCAGTAAGTCGCTACCGGCGGGACAGGTGCCGGTGCGGCTGACGACTGAGCCATTGTTGGCATGCCGGATCGGGCGCCGCCAAGACCCCCTTGTTACGACCTCCGGTCGTACGGGGGGCGGCCGCCGTGGATTCGAAGGGTCGGCTGCGCGGGGCGCGTCGACCGGTCGTGACCTGTGCGAACACCCCGTCGGCAGGCTGTGGCGCGGGTGCCCGGAAGCTGCCACTATCGCCCGTCGTGGACCGCATTCCGGTGTGAGCGCACTCACCGTTTGGGCCGCTGCGGCCGTCACCCGCCGGTCTGCGGCCGGCACGTTGGGTACAGACGATCTCGGCCCCGTTGAGACCGGCGCCACACCCGCTGGGGCCCGGGGGAGACCGTCGGGCTGCGGCGGAGATCGACGGCCCCCACCAGGGGTTCAGCGGCGGTCGCCGACGTTCAGCGGAGATCGCCGAGGCGGCGGTGACGCAGGGCCCGCGCCGTGAGGCGGTCCGGCTCCGGCAGCGCCGCCAGCCCGCCGAGCGCGGCACCGACCGCCCGTCCGAGCCGTGCGCAGAACGCCTCCGGCTCGTCCGCCGCGTCCGGCCGCTCCTCGACCACCTCGTCCACCAGCCCGACCTCCGCCAGGTGGCCCGCGCCGATGCCCTGGGAGCGGGCCAGCTCGGCGGCGTGCCCGCCGTCCCGGTGGACGATCGCGGACGCGCCCTCCGGCGGCAGTGGCGCCAGCCAGGCGTGCCCGGCGGCGAGCACCCGGTCGGCCGGGAGCAGCGCCAGCGCGCCGCCGCCCGAGCCCTGGCCGAGCAGCACCGCCAGGACGGGCGTGCGCAGCGCCAGCAGGGTGGTCAGGCAGTGCGCGATCTCGACCGCGATCCCGTCCAGCTCGGCCTGCGCGGACAGTTCGGCCCCGGCCGTGTCCACGACCGTGACCAGTGGCAGCCCCAGCTGCTCCGCGACCCGCGCGGTGCGCCGGACGGCCCGCAGGTCGGCGGCGGTGAACGGGCGCTCGTGCTCCGGGGTCTGCCGCTGCTGGCCGACCACCAGCACCGGCCGACCCCCGAGGACGGCGAGGGCGCGGACCAGCGCGCCGTCCCGCCCGCCGGGGGCGTCCAGCAGCACCAGTTCCTCAGCGGTGTGGCGCAGCAGCTCGCGGGTGCCCGGGCGGTCGGGGCGACGGGTGCGGCGCACGGAATCCCAGGCGTCGGGGTGTTCGGCGGTCTTGTCGGGGGTGGGGTCGGGGGTGTGGTCGGGGCCGGGGGCGCCGGTGCCGCCGGCGTCGGCGCTGCCCGGGGCGGGCGCGGTGGTGGCGAGGACGGCGAGCGTGCGGCGGACCAGCTCGCGCAGCTCCTGCGGCGGCACGACGGCGTCCACCAGACCGCGCCCGGCGAGCGTCTCCGCCCGCTGCACGTCCGGGGGCAGTTCCACGCCGCGCAGCTCCTCGTACACGCGCGGGCCGAGGAAGCCGAGCCGGGCGCCCGGCTCGGCGAACACCAGCTGGCCGAGCGTGCCCCAGGAGGCGAAGACCCCGCCCATGGTCGGGTTCCGTAGATAGGTGAGATAGGGGAGACCGGCCGCGCGGTGCGCCTGGACGGCGGCGGTGATCCGCAGCATGCACAGGAAGGCCGCCGACCCCTCCTGCATGCGCGTCCCGCCGGAGACGGGAAGGGCGAGCAGCGGCAGCCGCTCGGCGGTGGCGCGCTCGACGGCGCGGGTGATCCGCTCGGCGGTGGCGACGCCGATCGAGCCGCCGAGGAAGCCGAACTCGGAGGCGACCAGCGCCACCGGTCGCCCGCCGACCAGGCCGGCGCCGGTGAGGACGGCCTCGTCGAGACCGGTGCGTGCGCGGGCCCGGTCGAGCGAGGCGCGGTAGCCGGGGTCGGCGGGCGGGCCTGCGGGCGGGTCGGTCGGCGGCTCGTCCCAGCCCTGGAAGGCGCCCGGGTCGACCAGCAGTCCGATCAGCTGCCGCGCGGTCAGCGGCGCGCCCGTTCCCGTGCCCGTTCCCGCACTCGGGCTCGGGTGCGCTCCCGCGCCCGTTCCCGTGTCCGTGCCCGTTGTCCCCGTGTTCATGCCCACCCCGTCAGCGGTCGTTCCGGCCCGACATGATCCGTCACTCTATGCGGCGCGACTGGAGCGGGGAGCGAACGTGAGGAAGCTGTGAGGAGGCCGACAGCGGTCAGGTCGCTAGTTCGACGGCGGTCGACCCATGGGGTGTCCGGGCGGTTCGTGGACGGCTCCGGCGGGGCTCGGGCCGGGGTCGGGATACGGCTCAAGTCGCTGGTCAGGCACGTGAGTTACCCGTCGGTTAATAGTTTGTCGCAGGGCTTCCGGAGTTGTCGGTGGCTGGTCACACTGGTGGACATGACCCGCACTCTACGCGCGTGGAAGACCCGCGCTGCCGCCGTCACCGCCGTCGCCCTGATGACCCTCGCGCCCGTCGCCGTCGCCACCGAGGCGCACGCCGACGTGAGCGGCACGGTGTGTCTGTCCGCCCTCCCGCCCGAGGCGACCGACACCCTCAACCTGATCGCCACCGACGGGCCGTTCCCGTACTCCCAGGACGGCGTCGTGTTCCAGAACAGGGAGCACGTCCTGCCCGGCCAGTCCTACGGCTACTACCACGAGTACACCGTCATCACGCCCGGTGCCCCGACCCGCGGCACCCGCCGGATCATCACCGGCCAGGCGACCCAGGAGGACTACTACACCGGTGACCACTACGTCACGTTCTCGCTGATCGACCAGGGCTGCTGACACGCGCCCCACGCCCCTCCCGGCCCCGGCGCACGTATCCGCCGGGGCCGCCGGGCCCGCAAGATCGCCGGGGTCGCCGGAACGCCAGGGGCGGCC
The DNA here is from genome assembly GCF_042731835.1 of Kitasatospora sp. NPDC059817. Lineage (NCBI taxonomy): Bacteria > Bacillati > Actinomycetota > Actinomycetes > Kitasatosporales > Streptomycetaceae > Kitasatospora > Kitasatospora sp. NPDC059817. The sequence continues at coordinate 3,476 of NZ_JBHWIR010000011.1, forward strand.
CCCGCCCCGGCGGCCCGCCGCGACCGGCCTCAGAGCTCGGACGGCCCCCAGGCGTCCACCACCAGCTCGTCCCCGACCCGCAGCGTGCCGGGCCGCAGCACCGCGAACTTGCTGCCGAACGCGACCCCGCCGCCCGCCGCCCGGCGGTAGCCGGCCAGCGTCCGCAGCGGCTCCGGACCGGCCTTGGCGCCCGTCGACTGGTCGACCAGCGTCACCGAGCAGCGGATCGCGAGCTTGGCGTAGGCCAGCTCGGCGCCGCCCACGGTGATCCGGCGGGTCAGGTCCTCGGTGTGCGGTTCGTCCCAGCCGTCCACCACCAGGTTCGGGCGGAACCGGTCCACCGACATGGGGAGTCCGCCGCTCAGCGCGTTGAAACGCTCCAGCGACGCACGGGACAGCAGGTGCACCGCGCAGCTGTCGGCGTAGCCGGACGTGCCCGGTACCAGCCCGTCGGACACCCGGTCGTGCTCCGGCGGCACCCGGACCAGCCGGCTGCGGACACCCAGCACCCCGGACAGCCAGCCGGCCACCTCCTCGCCCTGGTCGATCCCGAAGAACGGGGCGCCGAACAGCTGCACCGCCCGGCGCGGACCTTCGGTGTCCACGGCGACGGTCACCGGCTCCACGCCCGGGGCGTCGAGCGTCAGCCGGCGGCCGTCCTCCCCGACCGTCGGGCGGACCGTGGCCAGGAGGCGGTCCCGGCGCTGGGAACGGAACACCCCGTCCTCGTCCACCACCATGAACGCCCGGTCGTGGGCCAGCCCCGCCGGAGTCAGCTCCGCGCGCGCCACCTCGACCCCGGCACACCCCTTCACCGGGTAGTACCGCAACTCCACCACTTCGGCCATGGCCGCCCCCTCGACTCACCGCGGCCCCTCGCGGGCCGCCGCGGACCCCGTGCGGAATCAACGCCTCCGTAGGGTAGTTGACCGCCCCCCGACCGCCGCCCGCCCGCCCGCCCCCGGGATTGCTAGGGTCGGGACATGGCACCGAGCAGCGCGAACCCCCCGGGACGGCTCCGGCGCGACGCCCAGCGCAACCGCGATCTGCTGCTCGCCGCCGCCCGCGGCATGTTCTCCCGGCACGGCCTCGACGTCCCGCTGGACCAGATCGCCAAGGAGGCCGGCGTCGGCAACGCCACCCTCTACCGCCACTTCCCGACCCGTGAGGCGCTGATCGGCGAGGTGTTCGCCGACGCCGCCGTCGGCCTGGCCGGGGCCGGTGAGGAAGCCCTCGCCGCCGCGGACGCCTGGACCGCCCTCGAACGCTACTTCGAGCGCATCTTCGAACTCGTCGCCGCGGACCGGGGCATCAACGACCTCGTCACCCAGGCCATCCCCACCATCCCCGGCATGATCGAGATCAGCCGCCGGAACGCCGCCACCGTCGGCGCCCTCATCGCCCGCGCCCAGGACCAGGGCACCATGCGGCGCGACGTGGTCGCCATGGACCTGCTCTTCCTGCTCGGCCCGCTCTGCCGCGCCCTGCCCGCCACCACCGACCTGCGCCCCGACCTCTGGCGCCGCTACCTCGCCCTGCTCCTCGACGGCTTCCGCGCCCAGGCCATCCACCCGCTGCCCGTCCCCCCGATCGGCGAGGAACACCTCGACCGGATGTTCGCCGACCTCTGGGAAGCCGAACCACCCGGGGCGTAGGCGAGCTGCTCCACGCCGTAGCGGCCCCGGAGCATCAGGGACACGTACGGAACGCCCGCGCGCGCGTCAGAGGCGTGTCAACGGGCGCCGGAGGTGCGGTGCCGGCCCGCTTTGCTGGAGGACGACAGCACGGCACGGCGGTACGGACCGAGAGGCGGGGCGAACCATGGCGGACAGCGAGATATCCGGCGCGGACGAGGCAGCGGAGCGGGCCGACCGCGCGGGCCGGATCGTCGTCGGCGTCAGCGGCTCGCTCGGCAGCCTCGCCGCCCTCCACCACGCCGTCGCCGAAGCCCACCGCACCGACGCCGAGGTCCTCGCCCTCCTCTGCTGGACCTCACCCGGCGAAGAGATCGGCTACCGCCGCACACCCTGCCCGGCCGCCATCACCGCCGGCCGCGACGCCGCCGTCGCCCGGCTCCGGCAAGCCCTCGACGAGGCCTTCGCCGGCCGCTACGCCGGAGTCCGGCTGCGCTGCCAGGCCGTCCGCGGCGACACCGGACACACCCTGGTCCGCTTCGCCGACCACCCCGACGACCTGCTCGTCCTCGGCGCCGGCAGCAGCCGCGGCTGCCTCTCCCGCGCGCTGCGCCCCTCCGTCGCCGCCTACTGCGTCCGGCACGCGAGCTGCCCCGTCCTGGCCGTCCCCCGGCCGCCGCTGCAGCGCGACCTGGAGGCCATGGAACGCGGCCACGGCCTGCGCTCCCTCGTCGAGGGGCGGTAGGCCGCGCCCGCCCGTGGCGCCGCCCGCCTACGACAGCCCGCCCACCTACGACAGCCCGGCCGCCTCGGCGAGGACGGCGGCGGTCCGGCGGCCGGCGCGCAGCACGGCTTCGGCGGTGGTGGGGAGGCAGCGGTCGGCGCCTGCGTCGTACACGGTCATGACGACGCCCGCGTGGTCGGTGGCGGGTTCGAGAACCCGTACCGCCGACCTCTGCTTTGCCAGAGCAGCGCTCAGTTGCCGGGTGTGCTCGATGTCCAGCACCCCGTCCCCCGTGCCGTGGACCAGCCAGAGCGGGACGGGGGAGGGCTGCTCGGCCAGCAGGTCGAGGGGGGCGTCCCCGGTGGTGATCGCCGGGCGGGCGTAGCTGGAGGCGATGCCGACGGCGGCGATGGGACGCTGCTCGGCGGGGGTGTCCGGGTGAGTGGCCACGGCTATGGCCTCCCGGCCGCCCAGCGACCAGCCGGCCAGGACCAGGCGGTCCGGGTCCCCGCCGTACGCGGCGGCGGTGCGGCGGGCGTGGGCGAGCGAGGCGAGCAGTTCGGCGCGGCCGCCGTCCGGCAGGTCGGAGCGCCAGTCCGGGACGAGCACCAGCAGGCCGAGCCCGGCGGCCTCCCGGGCGAGCGGCCGCAGCACGTCGCGCTCGTCAGGGCCCCGGCCGTGCCACAGCAGTACGACGGGCGCGGGCCCGACGGTGCCGGCGGGCGGGCGGTGCACGTCCATCAGCCGCCCGTCGGCGTACGGGATGGCCTCGGGTTGAGCGCTCGTCATGCGGGGTTCGCCTCCGGTTCGGTGCCTGATCGCGGAGCTGGTACTGTACTTCTCGTCGCGAGGGAGATGATTCCTCGTCAGGCGTCAGTGGTGCTACCAGAGCACGTCCTACTTTCAGTAGGAAGAGTCCGTGCGATCCGGGCCTGGCGCTCCAATTGTCGGACGGGGTCCGGTGCCTTTCAAT
>NZ_JBHWIR010000011.1:6901-34522 GCF_042731835.1 Kitasatospora sp. NPDC059817
CGTCAGTGGTGCTACCAGAGCACGTCCTACTTTCAGTAGGAAGAGTCCGTGCGACCCGGGCCTGGCGCTCCAATAGTCGGACGAGGTCCGGTGCCTTTAAAAGGGTGCCGGGCCTTGTTTGCTTTCGGGGTGCGGGTTGGCGGGGGTTCGGTGTGTGGCTGTGGGGCTGGTATTGTTCTGGGTGTCGCGAGGGAGATGATTCCTCGTCAGGCGTCAGTGGTGCTACCAGAGCACGTCCTACTTTCAGTAGGAAGAGTCCGTGCGACCCGGGCCTGGCGCTCCAATAGTCGGACGAGGTCCGGTGCCTTTCAAAAGGCGCCGGGCCTCATTCGCTTTTTCGGGCTGTTTCGGTGCGCGGTCAGGACTTGGTGGGGCGGGCGAGTTCCGCCGGTGATTCAGGACGGCTGGCGGTCGGAGCCGAGTTCGCGGGAGATCCGCAGTCCGGCCTGGGCGACGACGGGGCCGAGGGCGCGGACGCGGGCGGCGGTCATGCGGGAGGTCAGGCCGGAGACCGACAGGGCGGCGGTGACCTCGCCGGCGTGGTCGAAGATCGGTGCGGCGACGCAGCGGACCTCGGGTTCGTTCTCGCGGTCGTCGATGGAGTAGCCGCGGGCGCGGATCCGGGCGAGGTCGGCGCGCAGCCGGGTCTCGTCGGAGATGGTCCAGGCGGTGACCGGGCGCAGGCCCGCGGCGACGACCTCGGTGACGGCCTCGTCGGGCAGCCAGGCGAGGATGGCCTTTCCGGTGGCGGTGCAGTAGGCGGGGGCCCGGCTGCCGACGCGGGAGGCCATGCGGACGTTGGTCTCGTCCTCGACCTTGTCCAGGTAGACGATTCCGGGGGCCTGCCAGACGGTCAGGTGGACGGTCTCGCCGGCCTCGCGCTGGAGCCGGCGCAGGTGTTCGGCGGCGACGCTGCGCAGGTCGAGGGTGGAGAGGTAGGCCTGGCCGAGGCGCAGTGAGCCGTGGCCGAGCCGGAACCAGCCGGTCTCGCGGTCGCGGTCGAGGAGGTGCTCGTCGAGCAGCGGGCCCGCGAGCCGCAGCACGGTGCTCTTGTTGAGGCCGAGCGCTTCGGCGAGCTGGGCGAGCGGGACGCCGCGCCCGTCGCTGTGGTCGCGGACGTGGCCGAGGACGGCGAGCGCGCGGCGCAGCGAGGACGACTGGTTGCGTTCGGTCGCGGGTTTGCGCCCGGCGGCCGCGCCCGAGGGCCGTTCGGCCGCCGCGCCGGTGGGTCTGTCGGCCGCCGTGCCCGCGGGCCGCTCGGTCTCCGCGTCGGGCCCCGTCTCCATCATGGGTGGTCCGTCCCCTGTCTCGTTCCGCTGTCGAGTGCTGCTGCCGTGTACTGATGCCGCGTGCTGCTGCCGCGTTCTGCCGGTGTTCCCCCGCTCGACGGCGGCGGTTGTCAGAAGGTACCCGTTCGCGTTCGCAACGCCGCTTCTTCGACACAACGTTGTGCAGTGCAAAACTTCCCGAACCCCCTCTTGTTGGCGCCGATCGCCCGCGCTTAACGTCCCTGCCATCGAGCAGGCGACGCCGCCCCACCCGAACGGTCCGCCCTGCCGCACCCCCGTACCGGCCTGCCCGGGACGCCCCCCAACGCGTCCGGGCCGTCCTCCACCCACACCCACCATCGGCCCCGGTCAGGGCCTGCTTCGACGTACCCGTCCCCAGCGGCGCACGTCTCGGCGGCAACTGTCGGGAGGGGAGGTTCTCCACCCATGCGACTCATCAGACGGACTGCCGCGGCCGCCGTGCTCGCCGCCAGCTGCCTCGCCGCGACCGCCTGCGCGCCGGGCACCGCCGCGCCGGCCGGCGACAAGGCCGCCGACGACCGGACCGGCACCCTCCAGGTCTGGCTGTACAACGAGGCGGGCAACGCGGCCAAGGAGGCCGTGGTCGGCAAGGCGGTGAGCGAGTTCCAGGCCTCCCACCAGGGCGTCACCGTCAAGGTCAGCTACATCGACACCGACGCCTCCGCCCGCGCGGCCAAGATGAAGGGCGCCTTCAACGACCCGGGCAGCGCCCCGGACCTGGTCGAGTTCGGCAACACCGACCTCCCCGGCTACGTCGCGGCCGGCGGCCTCGCCGAGATCGGCGCCGACCTCGACAAGTGGCAGGACAAGGGCGACCTCGACCCGGCGATCGTCAAGACCGCCGTGGTGGACGGCAAGACGTACGGCCTGCCCTGGTGGGTCGCCGTGCGCGCGCTCTACTACCGCAGCGACCTGTTCACCGAGGCCGGGCTGACCCCGCCGACCTCGTACGCCGAACTGGTCACCGCCACCCAGAAGATCCACGCAGCGCACCCCGACACCTTCGGCATCGCCGTCGGCGGCAAGTACACCTTCGGGGCGCTGCCGTTCGTCTGGGACGCGGGCGGCGACATCGCCGCCAAGGACGGTTCCACGTACAAGGCGGCCATCAACTCGCCCGCCTCGCAGGCCGGGATCAAGCGCTACACCGATCTCTTCGGCGCCGACGGCTGCCCCGCCCAGCAGTGCGCCGACCTCACCGGCGGCAAGACCGTCGACCTGTTCGCGGCCGGCAAGTCGGCGATGGCGATCCTGCCCAACTCCAGCCGCAGCAAGGTCGACGGGGGCCCGGTGAAGGGCAAGTACGGCGTGGTGCCGCTGCCCGGGGAGAAGGCCGGCTCGATCGCCCCGGCGTTCGCGGGCGGCAACAACCTCGGCGTGATGAAGGCGGCCAAGCACCGCACGCTCGCCCTCGAATTCGCCGAACTGCTGGCGGGCCCGGCGTACCAGGAGCAGATGTACGACGCGATGGGCAACCTGCCGACGCTCAAGTCCGTCAGCGGCAAGGTCGCCGCCAAGGACGCCTTCCTGAAGCCGTTCACCGACACCATCGCGGCCGGCACCAGGTTCGTCCCGCTCGACCAGGCGTGGGCGCAGATCGACGCCCAGGCGGTGATCCCGACCATGCTGCAGCAGGTGGTCACCGGCAAGGCGGACGTGGCGAAGGCCTCGGGCGACGCCGCGAACCAGATCACCTCGGCCTTCGCCGCGCACTGACGGCGGCTGCCCACCCACCCCCAACCTCTGGTCCCGTACCACCTCCTGGTCCCGCACCGACCTCCTGGTCCGCGGAAGAGAGCAGGTCCCGCACGTGTCCGCATCCACCACGACCGCCCCGACGGCGCCGCCTTCCCCGCGCGGGCGCCGTGGGGGCACGGCGCCGGCCGCACCCTCGGGCGGCCGGCGCCGCCGGCCCCCGCTGCTGCTGCTCCTGCCGGCCGCGGTCATCCTGATCCCGCTGGTCGCCTACCCGATCTACCAGCTGGGCCTGCTGTCCGTGCTGGACTTCGGGCAGGCCCAGGCCTCCGGGGGCGCCTCGACCTCCTTCGTCGGCTTCGGCAACTACTCGAAGATCCTGAGCGACGGCCAGTTCTGGTCGGTGCTGCTGCAGACGGTCGGCTTCGCCGCGTTCTGCGTGGTCGCCACCCTGGCCGTCGGCGCGACCCTCGCCGTCCTGCTGACCAAGGTCGGGCGGTGGCCCAGGCTGGTGCTGACCACCGCCGCGATGGCGGCCTGGGCGGCGCCGGCGATGACCGGTTCGACGGTGTGGAGCTTCCTGTTCGACACCAACCTCGGCCTGGTCAACCACACGCTGGTGAAGCTCGGGCTCACCGGCTTCCACGAGTTCAACTGGTTCTACGACAAGTGGACGGCGTTCCTGATCGTCGGCGCCGTCGTGGTGTGGCACTCCTTCCCCTTCGTGATGGTCACCCTCTACGCGGGGATCCGGGCGATCCCGGAGGAGATCATGGAGGCCGCCGCCCTGGACGGCGCCAACACCTGGACGACCTTCCGCCGGATCACCGCGCCGATGCTGCGGCCGATCCTGACCATCGTGGTGATCCAGTCGGTGATCTGGGACTTCAAGGTCTTCACCCAGATCTACGTGATGACCGAGGGCGGCGGCATCGCCGGCCAGAACCTGGTGCTCAACGTGTACGCGTACCAGAAGGCGTTCGCCTCCTCGCAGTACGGGCTCGGCGCGGCGATCGGCGTGATCATGCTGCTGATCCTGGTGATCCCGACGGTCCTCTACATCCGCACCCTGCGACGGACGGGGAACGAACTGTGAGCGCCCTGAACCCCGTCCGGGACTCCCGGACCGGCACCGGCGGAACCGGCACCACCCGGAGCCGCAATACCCGAAGCCGTAACACCCGCAACACCCGCGGCCGTTGGCGGCTCGCCGCCAACACCGGCGCGATCGTGCTGGCCGTGGTCACCGCCTTCCCGATCTTCTGGATGGTGCTGTCCGCGTTCAAGCCCAAGGGCGAGGTGCGGTCGCTGGACCCGAAGCCGTGGACGGCGCACCCCACGCTGGAGAGCTTCCGCCAGGTGCTCAGCGTGGACGGCTTCGGCCGGTACTTCGTGAACAGCCTGGTGATCGCGGTGTCGGTGGTGGTGCTCTCGGCCGTCGTGGTGTTCCTGGCGGCGGTGGCCGTGACCAGGTTCCGGTTCAGGTTCCGCACCACCATCATGGTGATGTTCCTGATCGCCCAGATGATCCCGGTCGAGGCGCTCACCATCCCGCTGTTCTTCATGTTCCGTGACGCCGGCCGGTTCGCGCCGGGCATCGGGCTGAACACCCTCGCCTCGCTGATCCTGGTGCAGTTGGCGTTCTCGCTGCCGTTCGGCATCTGGATGATGCGCGGCTTCGTCGCGGCCGTCCCGGTGTCGATCGAGGAGGCCGCGCAGATCGACGGCGCCAGCCGCACCCGCATCCTGTGGCGGATCCTGCTGCCGCTGGTGGCGCCGGGCCTCGCCGCGACCAGCGTGTTCTCCTTCATCGCCGCGTGGAACGACTTCGTCTTCGCGAAGACCTTCATCATCAGCGCCACCCAGAACCAGACCCTGCCGTCCGCGCTGCTGGTCTTCTTCAAGCCGGACGAGAACGACTGGGGCGGCATCATGGCGGCGTCGACGCTGATGACGGTGCCGGTGCTGATCTTCTTCATCGCGGTCCAGCGCAAGCTGGTGTCCGGGCTGGCGGGCGCGGTGAAGGACTGACGCCGTCCGGGGCGGTGAAGGACTGACGCCGGCCGGGGCGGTCGGGCGGGCTACCCCCGTCCGGCCGCCCCGGCGGTCGTGCCACGCCGTGCGGCCGGTACCGGACGCCGATCCGCGGGCCCACCGGCCGGGCCGTCTCCGGGGCGGCGGTTAGGCTTCCGCCATGCCTGGCCGGCACCGGTGGACGGGGCTCCCCTCCCGGGTGCGGCGGCCGGCGATCATCCACCGCGACGGCGGCTCCGCCGCACAGATGGGGAAGACGATGAGCAAGCCCACGAGGACGGCCGCGCAGCCGCCGGCGGCACCCGGTGCCGACAGTCACGACCTGATCCGCGTGCACGGCGCGCGCGAGAACAACCTCAAGGACGTCAGCGTCGAGCTTCCGAAGCGGCGGCTGACGGTGTTCACCGGCGTCTCCGGCTCCGGCAAGAGCTCCCTGGTGTTCGACACGATCGCCGCCGAGTCGCAGCGGCTGATCAACGAGACCTACAGCGCCTTCGTCCAGGGCTTCATGCCGACCCAGGCGCGGCCCGAGGTCGACGTGCTGGAGGGGCTGACCACCGCGATCATCGTCGACCAGCAGCGGATGGGCGCCGACCCCCGCTCCACGGTCGGCACCGCCACCGACGCCAACGCGATGCTGCGGATCCTCTTCAGCCGGCTCGGGCAGCCGCACATCGGCTCGCCCAAGGCGTTCTCCTTCAACGTCCCCTCGATCAGCGGGGCGGGCGCCGTCACCGTCGAACGCGGCGGGAAGACCGTCAAGGAGCGGCGCAGCTTCAGCATCACTGGCGGCATGTGTCCGCGTTGCGAGGGCCGCGGCAGCGTGTCCGACATCGACCTCACCCAGCTCTTCGACGACACCAAGTCGATCTCCGAGGGCGCGATCACCATCCCCGGCTGGAAGACCGACAGCTGGTGGACGGTGGGGATCTACGCGAACTCGGGCTTCCTCGACCCGGACAAGCCGATCCGCAAGTACACCAAGAAGGAGATGCAGGACTTCCTCCACCGCGAGCCGACCAAGGTCAAGGTCAACGGGGTCAACCTCACCTACGAGGGGCTGATCCCGAAGATCCAGAAGTCGATGCTCACCAAGGACCGGGACGCGCTGCAGCCGCACATCCGGGCGTTCGTCGACCGGGCGGTCACCTTCACCGCCTGCCCCGACTGCGGGGGCACCCGGCTCAGCGAGGCGGCCCGGTCGTCGCTGATCGGCGGGACCAGCATCGCCGACGCCTGCGAGATGCAGATCAGCGACCTGGCCGCCTGGGTCCGTGACCTCGACGAGCCGGCCGTGGCGCCGCTGCTCGGGACCCTGCGGCACACCCTCGACTCGTTCGTGGAGATCGGGCTGGGCTACCTCTCGCTCGACCGGCCCTCCGGCACGCTGTCCGGCGGCGAGGCGCAGCGGGTCAAGATGATCCGGCACCTCGGCTCGGCGCTCACCGACGTCACGTACGTCTTCGACGAGCCCACCACCGGCCTGCACCCGCACGACATCCAGCGGATGAACGAACTCCTGCTGCGGCTGCGGGACAAGGGCAACACGGTGCTGGTCGTGGAGCACAAGCCGGAGACCATCGCGATCGCCGACCACGTCGTCGACCTCGGCCCCGGCGCCGGGACGGCGGGCGGCTCGGTCTGCTTCGAGGGCACCGTCGAGGGGCTGCGGTCCAGCGGCACCGTCACCGGCCGCCACTTCGACGACCGGGCCGCCGTCCGCAAGGCGGTGCGCGAGCCGAACGGCACCCTGGAGATCCGCGGCGCGACGGCGAACAACCTGCGCGACGTCGACGTCGACATCCCGCTCGGGGTGCTGACCGTGATCACCGGCGTCGCCGGCTCCGGGAAGAGCTCGCTGGTGCACGGTTCGATCCCGAAGGGCGCGGGCGTGGTGTCCGTCGACCAGGGCGCCATCCGCGGCTCCCGGCGCAGCAACCCGGCGACGTACACCGGGTTGTTGGAGCCGATCCGCAAGGCCTTCGCGAAGGCCAACGGCGTCAAGCCGGCCCTGTTCAGCGCCAACTCCGAAGGCGCCTGCCCCAACTGCAACGGCGCCGGGGTGGTCTTCACCGACCTGGCGATGATGGCCGGCGTGGCCAGCACCTGCGAGGAGTGCGAGGGCAAGCGCTACGACGCCTCGGTGCTGGAGTACCACCTCGGCGGCCGTGACATCAGCGAGGTGCTCGCGATGCCGGTGACCGAGGCCGAGGAGTTCTTCGGCACCGGCGAGGCGCGCATCCCGGCCGCGCACCGCATCCTCGCCAACCTCGCCGACGTCGGGCTCGGCTACCTCAGCCTCGGCCAGCCGCTCACCACGCTGTCCGGCGGCGAGCGGCAGCGGCTCAAGCTGGCCGCCCACATGGCCGAGAAGGGCGGCGTCTACGTCCTCGACGAGCCGACCACCGGCCTGCACCTCGCCGACGTCGAGCAGTTGCTCGGGCTGCTCGACCGGCTGGTGGACTCCGGCAAGTCGGTCATCGTCATCGAGCACCACCAGGCGGTGATGGCGCACGCCGACTGGATCATCGACCTCGGCCCGGGCGCCGGCCACGACGGCGGCCGGATCGTCTTCGAGGGCACGCCCGCCGACCTGATCGCCGCCCGCTCCACCCTCACCGGCGAGCACCTCGCGGCCTACGTCGGGGGCTGACGGCCGCGGCGGTCGGGCCCTTCGGCGGTCGAACGTTTCGGCGGCAGGGTGGTGCCACGCCCCGGGCACTACCCTGCCGCCATGGCGATCCACCACCGGTCCAGCTCGTGCTGCTGGACCCGGTGCGCGGCGGTGGTGGACCGTTACGCGGGAGCGGGGTGGACGGTCCGCCCGCCGACGACCGTGCGCTCGGGCCGCAGCTCGCGCAGCACGTCGACCGGGCAGCTCAGCGGATCGACCGGCCACACCGTCAGATCGGCCAGCGCCCCCGGCCGCAGGCTGCCGCGTTCGGCGCTCTCGCCCATCAGCCGGGCCGCGTGGACGGTGTGCAGCGCGACCGCCTCGGCCCGGTCGACGGCGTGCTCGGGCCCGACCACCCCGGCGGTGGTGCGGCGGGTCGTCATGCCCCACACCGACACCATCGCGCCGTACGGGCCGACCGGGAAGTCCGAGCCGGCGGCCAGCAGCGCGCCCTCGTCGAGCCATTCGCGCAGCGGGAAGATCCCGGCGGTGCGCTCCTCGCCCCAGGCCCGCTGCTGGGCGAGCGCGCCGTCGTGCAGCAGCGGGTGCTGCACGGTGACGGGGATGCCGAGCGCGATCGCCCGGGCCCGCTGGTCGGCCCGGGCCAGTCCGCCGTGCTCGACCACCAGCGTGCCGGGCGGCAGACCGGGGCGCTGGTCGAGCACCTCCTCGAAGACGTCCAGCAGGGTGCGCAGGCCGCGGTCGCCCCAGGCGTGCACGCCGACCCGCCAGCCGCGCCCGACCACCCGGTCGACGGCCGCGACCAGCTCCTTCGGCTCCCAGAGCAGTCGGCCGTGGTAGCAGGGCCGGCCTTGGTACGGCTCCTCCATCGCGCCGGCCTCGAAGCCGCCGTCGATGCCGAACTTCACCCCCCACAGCCGCAGCAGGTCGTCGTCCTCGCCGGCGGCGCGCCAGGCGTCCATCCGGTCCAGCAGCTCGTCGACCTGCTCGGGGGTGCGGGCGGCGAAGCCGGAGACCAGCGCCCGGACCCGGACGGCGAGCGCGCCGGCCGCCCGGGCCGCGAGCAGCACGTCGAGGTCCTCGACCGGGACGAGGCAGTCGCGGACGGTGCCGATGCCGGTGGCGGCGTAGTCGGCGGAGGCGGCGCGCAGGCCGGCCACCCGTTCGGCGAGCGCGGGGCGCGGCAGCACCCGCTCGACCAGTTCGACCGCCTTGTTGACCAGCCGCCCGGTGAGCCGCCCCCGGTCGTCGCGTTCGAGCAGACCGCCGGGCGGGTCGGGGGTGTCGTCGGTGATGCCGGCGAGGCGCAGCGCGGCCGAGTTGAGCACCATGTTGTAGGCGCCGCGGCGGACCAGGACGGGGTGGTCGGCGGTGGCCTCGTCCAGTTCCGCGGTGGTGGGCAGCCGCTGCTCGGCGAGCAGCACCTCCTGCCAGTTGACGGTGGTGTGGATCCACTGGCCGGGCGGGGTGCGGGCGGCGCGTTCGCGGATCAGGCCGAGGAAGGCGGCGAGGTCGCGGGCCCGGTGGACGGGGACGCCGTGGACGCTGTGGCCGGCCAGGATCAGGTGGGTGTGGGTGTCGTCGAAGGCGGGCAGCACCGTGGCGGCGGGGGCGTCCAGGACCTCGGTGGCTGGTCCGATCAGGTCGTCCAGGCCGTGCGGGTCGGCGGACAGGGCGGTGATCCGTGCCCCGGTGACGGCGATCGCCCGCTGCGGCGGCCGGCCGGGGACGAGGGTGTGGACGGCGGCGGCGCGGACGAGGAGGTCGGCGGGGGCGGGGTCGGTCATCGCGGCTCCTGGTGGGGTGGGGCGCCGGCCGGCAGGCCGGTGACCTGCTCGACGTGCCGCAGGCTGGGCTCGGCGAGCAGCGCGTGCAGCTCGGTGAAGACGGCCCGCGCGGCGACGGCGTTCCAGTCGGCGGGCAGCAGCGGCTCGGGCAGGCCCGGGTCCAGGTAGGGCAGCCGGCGCCACTGGGTGAGCATCGGGACGTAGTCGCGGAACGCCTCGACCGGGTCGACCCGCGGCCGGCCGCGCAGTTCGGCGGCGACCGGGCGCCAGGCGTCGTCGAAGGCCGCGTACTGCGCCTCGATCGCCGGGAAGTCCCACCAGCCGGCCACCGCGGTGCGCAGTTCGGCGAAGCCCGCGTACTCGGCGGACAGGAACAGGTGCACGTAGGCGCTCAGCCCGAGGCGCTCCAGCAGCCGCCGGGCGTCCGGCAGCAGCCGGGCGGGCGCCAGCCAGACGCCGGGGGCGGCGTTGCCGAAGCCGAGCCAGCTCAGCCGGGAGCGCAGCTGGTGGCGGTGGGCGCGTTCGGACTCGGGCACCGAGAAGACCGCGACCACCCAGCCGTCGGCGAGTTCGGCGGGCTCCAGGCTGTGGAAGATCCGGCGGTCGCCCTCCTCGAAGACCGGGCCCATCGCCGGGGCGAGCCGGTAGCCGGTGCCGTCGCGGCGCTCCTGGAACAGGGTGCCGGCCTTCTTCAGCCGGGAGATGGCCGAGCGCACCGCCGGGCCGTCGACGTCGAGTTCGGCCATCAGGGCGATCAGGTCGGCGATCGAGATCCAGCCGCCGAGGCGGCGCACGAACTCGCCGTACACGGTGTGGATGAGGGAGCTGGGCCGGGGCGTGCTCTCCGACATGGTGCGCCTCCTCCCCGGCAGCTCGTGGTGATCATAGCGGTGGGAGCTCCGCGTCAGGCGTGGGCGTAGGCGCCGGAGAGCAGGTGCCCGGCGCCGGGGGCGACGGCCGGCAGGCCGAGGGCGCGCAGCAGTTGGTGGGTGGTGCAGATCGCCGCCGAGACGACCGGCTTGCCGAGCTGCTGCTCGGCTTCCTCGACGGCGGACAGCGAGGGCAGCTGCACGCAGGCCGAGAGCACCACCGCATCGGCCTCGGCGTGGGCGAGGCGCCGGGCGATGGCGGGGAGCCGCGCCGGGTCGTGGGCGGCCACGTCGAGGTTGTCGGGGATCTCCAGGGCCGCGTAGTCGAGCACCTCGATGCCCTCGTGGGCCAGGTAGTCGACCACGGTCCGGGCCAGCGGCCGCAGGTACGGGGTGACGAGGGCGACCTTCTTGGCGCCGAGCGTGTGCAGGCCGGTCACCAGGGCGCCCGCGCTGGTGACCACGGGGGCGGGGGCGCCGTTCTCGGCGGTGCGCCGGTGCAGGCGCTGTTCGGCCTCGCGGTGGTAGCCGGGCCCGGTGGCCATCACGGCGACCAGGCAGGCGTAGCCGAGCACGTCGACCCGGGCGTCGGAGAGTTCGGCCGCGCAGCGGTCGGACTCGGCGTCCATGGCGCGCAGTTGCTCGGGGGTGACCCTGGTCATCCGCATCCGGCTGGAGTGGAAGGTGAACCGCTCGGGCGCGACCGCCTCGCGGGCCCGCAGCAGGGCGGGGACCTCGGTCTCCATGGTGACGTTGGAGCTGGGGACGATCTGGCCGATCCGGTAGGTGGTCATGGGGTGCTGGGGTTCCTCTCGGGAGCTGGCCGGGGTGGGGTGCTCCGCTCAGCGGGCGTCGACCACCGGGTTGGCGAGGGTGCCGATCCGCTCGATGGTGGCCTCGACCAGGTCGCCGGGCTGGAGGAACTGCGGTGGCACCAGGCCGGAGCCGACGCCGGACGGGGAGCCGGTGGCGATCACGTCGCCCGGTTCGAGGGTGACGCCGGAGGAGATGTCGGCGATCAGGCGGGCGATGCCGAACAGCATGTGGCGGGTGTTGGAGTCCTGCCGCAGTTCGCCGTTGACCCTGAGCGAGAGGTCGAGGTCCTGCGGGTCGGGGATCTCGTCGGCGGTGACCACGACCGGGCCGAACGGCGCGTAGCTGTCCTGCCCTTTGGAGAAGAACCACTGCCCGGAGCGGCGCTGGTCGCGGGCGCTGACGTCGTTGACGATGCTGTAGCCGAAGACGTGCCGCCAGGCGTCCTGCTCGGCCACCCGGTAGGCCGGTTCGCCGATCACCACGGCGAGTTCGCACTCCCAGTCGAGCTGCTTGGTCAGGTCGGCGTTGTGCCGGATGGGCTGGCCCGGGCCGGTGACGGCGGTCGCGGGCTTGCTGAACAGCACTGGTCGGTCGGGCAGTTCGCGTTCGGTGTCCAGGGTGCGGTGCGATTCGGCGACGTGCTCCACGTAGTTGAGGCCGACGCCGACGATCTTGCCGGGCCGCAGGGGCGCGCGCAGCGACACCTCGGCGAGCGGGCGGACGGCGGGGTGGCCGGGACCGGCTTGGGCCAGCAGCGTGCGGGCGGTGGTCAGCGCGGCCTCGCCGGCCCGGACCAGGCCGAGCAGGCCGTCGGGCAGCCGGGCGTCGGCGGCGGTGGCGAGGGCGGTCAGGTCGGCGACCTGGTCGCCGAGCCGGGCGCCGAGGCGCGGGGTCTCGTCGCCGTCCGTGCAGTAGGTCAACAGGTGCATGGTCGGGGCTCCTTGGGGGTGCCGGGCGCTGATGGGCCGGGGTGTGTCCTGCGGGTCAGGCCGGGCCCTGGTGCCCGTCGTGCTCCGGGTATGCCTCCTCGCGGTAGAGGCCGAGCGAGTGCATCACCGGGAAGTCGTTGAAGGAGAACAGGCAGGCGTCCTCGCCGGGGTCGAGGTTCGCGTGCTCGTGCCAGGCCCAGGACGGGACGACGAAGACGTCGCCCTGCTGCCACTCGAAGCGCCGCCCGGCGATCACCGAGACGCCCCGCCCCTTGGCCGCCGTGTAGACCACCGAGCCGGTGTGGCGGTGGGCGCGGGTGGCCTGGCCGGGGCGCAGCAGTTGCAGGTGGGCGGCCATGGTCGGCATCACCGGGCCGCCGGTGACCGGGTTGGTGTACTCCATGATGACGCCGTCGTACGGCGATCCGTCGGTGGCGCGGGCGAGTTGGCGCAGCGCGTGGTAGCTGGGCTCCCAGGGCCAGCCGAGCAGGGGGGAGTAGGGCCTGCTCCAGGTCTCGACGCCGTACGGGAGCAGGTTGCCGCCGTAGCTCAGCAGGGAGGAGTTCACCACCGGGCCGGGCCGCTGGTACAGCTCCGGGTGGACCTCGTAGAAGTTCGCGTCGAGCATGTTGACCAGCGGGATGTCCAGGCCGTCCTGCCAGATCACCGGGGCGTCGTCGGACTCGTTTCCGTGCTCGTGCCAGGAGTTGTTGGGCGTGATGGCGAAGTCGCGCGGGCCGACCTTGAGCTTCTGGCCGTCCACGACCGTCCAGGCGCCGGTGCCCTCGTGGACGAAGCGCAGGGCGGCGGCCTGGTGGCGGTGCGCGGTCATCGCCTCACCGGGGCCCATGATCTGGAGGCCGGTGTACAGCAGGCCGACGGCGGCGCTCAGTTCGCGGCGCCCGGGGTTGACCAGCATCACCACCCGGCGGCCGGCGTCGTCGGCCTTGACCAGTGGCAGCGCCTTGCGGACCAGCGGGCGCAGGTCGGCGTAGCGCCAGAGCACCGGCACCGACTTCGGCTGCGGGTACCAGGGCTCGATCTCGTTCGCCACCGTCCACAGGGCGCCGGCCTCGTGTTCGGCCAGTTCCTCGTAGTAGGCGGTGAGTTCGGGGCTGTCGGTGACCCTGGCGCGGCCGAGCCGGTCGTCGTCGTGGCCGGCCGTGCGCTCCTGGGCGGTGGTGTCGTGGGGGTCGGTCGTGCCGTGGGGGTCGGTCGTGCCGTCGTGGCTGGTCATGCCTGCTCCTCCGGGAACACCAGCGGCCGCAGCGGGCGGTTGTCCACGTGCAGCCGGAAGACGTCGAAGCGGTTGTAGTGGCCGACGATGTCGTGCATCTGCTTGGGCTGGATGCACCGGCCGAGGTCGATCTCGGCGTAGACGATGCCCTCCTCGTCCACCAGCGGCTCGCCCACCGGGCGTCCGTCGGGGCCGAAGACGCCGGACAACGCGCTGCGCGGGCGGGCGAGTTGCTTGCGCACCTGATGGTCGTCACCGGCGATCAGGTCCACCATCTCGGGCGAGATGGTGGAGCAGGAGACCACGGTGAACAGCTTGCCCTCGAAGCAGTGCGCGGCGGCGCGCAGCGCGATCGCCTCCGCCATGTCGTAGTCCTCGGGGGCCACCGGCAGGGCGATGTAGCTGGCGGCGTGGACGAGTTCGCCCTGGGCCAGCAGGGTGAAGCGGGCCAGGGTGTTGGTGTTCTCGCCGCAGGCGAGCGCGCCGAGCGGGCCGACGGCCGTGCGGTGCACCCGCAGGGAGCTGCCGTCGCCGGGCGTCCAGGTCAGCTTCTCGGCCCAGGTCGGCACCAACTTGCGGTGCACGTCAAGCAGTTCGCCGTCCGCGCCGATGATCAGCAGGGTGTTGTAGAGCACCCCGAGGCTGTGCCGGCCGCGTTCGTTGACGCCGATCACCAGCACCACGCCGGCCTGTCGGGCGGCGGCGCGCAGCGTGTCCACGTACGGGCCGGGGACGTCGACGGCGGCGCGGTAGAGGCGCTCGTACCAGGGCGAGCCCTGCACCGGGTTCATCGTCCAGTTCCAGTACGGGTAGCCGGGGACGAAGACCTCGGGGAAGACCACCAGGGCGGCGCCGCGGCCGGCCGCCTCGTGGATCAGGGCGACGGCCTTGTCGACGGTGGCGGCCGGGTCCAGGTAGACGGGGGCGGCCTGGACGGCCGCGGCGGTGAAGCGGGGCAGGTCGGGCATGGTTCCTCCTCGGCTGCTCAGCGCGGTTCGGGGGTGGGCGGCGGCCAGCGGCGGTGCACCGGCGCGGCGGGCTCGGCCAGCAGGTGCAGGCGCGGTGCGACCCGGTCGGCATTCGGGCCCGGCGGTCTGCGGCTGCCCGCCGACCAGGGGCCGGGCCAGTGCGCGCCCGGCCCGGTGTAGCCCTGCTCGGCGGCGGCGTGCAGCGTCCAGAGCGGGTCGTACAGCTGGGCCCGCCCGATCGCGACCAGGTCGGCCCGCCCGGCCAGCAGCACGGAGTTGGCGTCGTCGTGCCCGGAGATCGCGCCGACCGCGATGGTCGGCAGGCCGGTGGCGGCGCGGATCAGCTCGGCGAACGGGGTCTGGTAGCCGCGGCCGTACGGCGGCCGCTGGTGGGCGACCACCTCGCCGGTGGACACGTCCACCGCGTCCGCCCCGCCGTCGGCCAGCGCGCGGCCGATCGTGACGGCCTCCGGTGTGGTGGTGCCGCCGGGCGCCCAGTCGCAGGCCGAGATCCGCACCAGCAGCGGCCGCCCGGCCGGCCAGAGCGCGCGGACGGCCGCCAGCACCTCCAGCGGCAGCCGCAGCCGGTGCGCGAGCCGGCCGCCGTAGCGGTCGGTGCGGTGGTTGGTCAGCGGTGAGAGGAAGCCGGAGACCAGGTGGCCGTGGCCGAACTGCAGCTCCAGCGCGTCGAAGCCGGCCCGCGCCGCGCGTTCCGCCGCCTCGGCGAAGTCCGCGACCATGGTGGCCAGTTGGGCGGCGGTGGCCGCGTGCGGGGCAGGGCTGTCCGGGCCCCAGGGGAGCGGGGAGGCGGCGAGCAGCGGCCAGCCGTCGGCGAGCGGGCGCCCGATCCCGTCCGGGCCGGGTGCGGCGGTGGCGCCCCGGCGGCCGGCGTGGGTCAGCTGGAGGCCGACCGGGGTGTCGCTCACCGCGCGGACGGCGTCGACGAGTTCGCGCCAGGCCGTCTCCTGGCGGTCGTTCCACAGCCCCGGGCAGCGGTCGGTGGCCCGGCCCCCGGGGCTGACGGCGGCCATCCCGGCGAGGACCAGTCCGGCGCCGCCGAGCGCGTGCGCGGTCAGCTGGGCCCGGTCGAAGCCGCTGGGCAGGGTGTCGGTGGAGGTGAAGGTGGCGAGCGGGGGCACCACGACGCGGTTGCGCAGCTCCAGGGCGCCGAGCTTCAGCGGCCGGAACATCGGCGGCACTCCGGGCGGGCCGCCGGCAGCGGCGTCCACCGCGTCGACGAACCCGGGGTCGCGGGCCCGCAGGTTGCCGTAGGTGACCCGGCGGCTGCGGGTGAGCAGGTTGAACGCGAACCGGTCGGCGCCCTGCCCGGTGCGCCGCTCCACCGTCTCGAACCACTCCAGGCTCGCCTGCGCGGCCCGCTGGGTGGACTCCACCACCGGGCGCCGCTCCGCCTCGTAGGCGGCCAACGCCTGCTCCAACGCCGGTTGTTCGTGCAGGCTCGCGGCGAGCGCGAGGGCGTCCTCCAGGGCGAGCTTGGTGCCCGAGCCGATCGAGAAGTGCGCGGAGTGCGCCGCGTCGCCGAGCAGCACCACGTTGCGGTGGCGCCAGCGGGCGTTGCGCACGGTGGTGAAGCTGATCCAGCGGGAGGCGTTCGGGATCAGCCGGTGGCCGTCCAGGTGTCCGGCGAGCAGGTCCGCGCAGCGCCGCACGCTGGCCTCGTCGCTCTCGCCGCGGGCCGGCTCCCGGGCGGCGAGGGCGTCGAACCCGGCCCGGCGCCAGGCGTCTTCGGCGATCTCCACGATGAAGGTGGAGCGGGTCGCGCTGTACGGGTAGGCGTGCACCTGGAGGGTGCCGAAGTCGAACCGCTCGACGATGAAGGTGAAGGCCTCGAAGACCTTGTCGGTGGCGAGCCAGATGTAGCGGCAGTGCCGCTCGTCCAGGTCGGGCCGGAAGGTGTCGGCGTAGGCCGCGCGGGTGCCCGAGTGGATGCCGTCGGCGGCGACCACCAGGTCGTACTCGGCGGCGAGCCGGTCGACCGGAGGGGCGGGGGTGCGGTAGCGCACGTCCACTGCGAGCTGCTCGCAGCGCCGTTGCAGGATCGCGCGCAGCCGGTTGCGGTCGAGTGCCGCGAAGCCGTGCCCGCCGCAGGTGCGGACCTCGCCCGCGTAGCGCACGTCGATGTCGCTCCAGCGGGCGAACTCGGCGCCGATCGCGGCGAAGACCTCCGGGTCGGCCTGGGCGATGCCGTCCAGCGTCTCGTCGGAGAACACCACGCCGAAGCCGAACTCGTCCTGTCGGCCGTCGCGTTCGAAGACGGTGATCTCCCGGTGCGGTGCCAACCGCTTGGCGAGTGCGGCGAAGTAGAGCCCGCCCGGACCGGCGCCGATCACCGCGATGCGGCGGGCCGCGCTGGTGCGGGCGGCGGCGGGGGTGGTGGTGCGGGCCGCGGTGGTCATCGCACCACCTCCGGCTGTTGCGGTCCGGCCTCGGCCAGCGCGTGGCGCACCGGCGCGGGCCAGGGCTCGGCGCCCTTGGCGTTCGGCGCGGCGTGCACCACCGACATCCGCCCGGACGCGGCCAGGCCCTGCGGGCCGTGCACCTCGAAGGCGTAGTGCAGGGAGGAGCCGCCGACCCGGACCACCCGCAGCTCGGTGCGGACCAGGTCGCCGAACCAGAGCCGCTCGCGGTAGTCGGCCTCGAAGTGCACCCGGGGGATCCGCCCGAACAGCTCGGCCAGGCCCAGCCGGCGCAGCAGCGCCGCCTCCGCGGCCTCGGCCCAGCGCTGGACGGCCGAGAAGTGGTAGTGCCCGGCCGCGTCGGTGTCGGACCACTCGACCCGGCGCTCGATCGCCACGCTGGCCGGGGTGGTCGCGGCCCGCCGGCGCAGTTCGGCGCGGTGCAGCTTGCCGGTGGCGGTGCGCGGCAGCCGGGTGACGAACTCGACCGCACGCGGGTACTTGTACGGGGCGATGGTCCGTTTGACGTGCTCTTGGAGGCTCCGCACCTGCTCCGGCCCGGCGGGCGCGCCCTCGCGCAGCACCACGTAGGCCTTCACCACCGTGCCGCGCCGTTCGTCCGGCGCCCCGACCACCGCGCAGTCGGCGACGTCGGGGTGGGCGGCGAGGGCCTGCTCGACCTCGGGGCCGGCGATGTTGTAGCCGGCCGAGACGATCATGTCGTCGTTGCGCGCCTGGTACCAGAAGTAGCCGTCCCGGTCGCGGAGGTAGGTGTCGCCGGTGAGGTTCCAGCCGTTGCGGACGTAGTCGCGCTGGCGCTCGTCGTCCAGGTAGCGGCAGCCGGTCGGGCCCTTGACGGCGAGCAGGCCGGGCACGCCGTCCGGCACCGGCCGGCCCTGCTCGTCGAGGACGGTGGCCCGGTAACCGGGGACGGGGCGGCCGGTCGCGCCGGGGCGGATGTCGCCGTCGGCGGCGGAGATGAACACGTGCAGCAGCTCGGTGGCGCCGAGGCCGTCGATCAGCCGCTGCCCGGTGGCCGCGTGGAAGGACTCCCAGAGGGCGGCGGGCAGGTGCTCGCCGGCCGAGACGCAGCGCCGTACGCCGGACAGGCGGTCGGCGAGCCCGGCGGCCAGGATCGCCCGGTAGGCGGTCGGAGCGGTGAACAGCACGCCGACCCGGTGCCGGTGGACCTGCTCGGCGAGCTGCTCGGGGGTGGCCTGCTCCAGCAGCAGGCTGGCGGCGCCGGCGCGCAGCGGGAAGACCACCAGGCCGCCGAGCCCGAAGGTGAAGGCGAGCGGCGGGGTGCCGGCGAACAGGTCGTCGGGGGTGGGGCGCAGGAGGTGGCGGGAGAAGGTGTCGGCGTTGGCGAGCACGTCGCGGTGGAAGTGCAGGGTGGCCTTGGGCCGTCCGGTGGTTCCGGAGGTGAAGGCGATCAGCGCGACGTCGTCGGCGGCGGTCGGGACGGCGGTGAAGCCGCCGCTCTTGGCGGCGCAGCGGGCGGTGAGGTCCTGGGGGCCGGGCCCGCCGAAGGCGAGCACCCGCAGGCCGGGTGTCTCGGCGCGGGCGAGGTCGTCCAGGTAGCGGTGGTCGCACAGGGCGATGGCGGGCCGGGCGATCCGGTGCAGTCCGGTCAGTTCGGCGGCCCGCAGCAGCGGCATGGTGCTGACGGCCACGCCGCCGGCCTTCAGGACGCCGAGCCAGCAGGCCACCAGCCAGGGGGTGTTGGGGCCGCGGAGCAGCACCCGGTTGCCGGTGGCCAGGCCGAGGTCCTCGGTCAGCAGCCGGGCCACCCGGTCGGCGTGGTCGCGTAGTTCGCCGTAGGTCCACTGGCCGGTCGGGGTGAGCAGGCAGCGGCGGTCGGGGCCGTACCGGGTGATCGTTGCGTCGAGCAGCGCCTGGGCGCAGTTCAGTCGGTCCGGATAGGCCAACTCCGGTATGTCGAAGAGGAGTTCGGGCCACTGATCGAAGGGCGGGAGATGGTCGCGGCAGAACGTGTCCACGTGCGCGGAGGGGGATAGCTCCATGGGCGGGCACCTCATCGTGCGAGCGGGAGTGAGGCCAGTATGGCGTGTTGGTGACGCCAGTCAAGAGAGCGATACATGCATTCGGAGGAGCCGGCGCCGCGCGGCCTCACCGGTGGCCCCACCCGCGTCCCGGCGCAACGGCAGCCGCACCCGGCGACCGGTGCGGTCGGGGTGCGGCGGGTTGGGTAGGGGCTGCGGCAGGCGGGGGTGCGGCCGGGTCAGGCGGTGGCCCCCTGGGCGGCGGCGTCGGGCTCGCGGCCGTCCTCGGCCTGCTGGGCGCGTTCGGCCAGCAGACGGGCGAACAGAACCAGCACCGGCATGGCGGCGTCGGCGCCCGGGCCCGAATCGCGGACGTACAGCAGCGTGGTGCCGACCCGCACCAGGGCCTCCGCCCCTTCCGCGCCGTGCGTCCGGGCGGCCCGCTGGTCGCCGATCGGGGGGAGGGGGACGGCGGCGGCCGCGTCGGCGCCGCCGACGTGGGCGAGCATCGCCTCGAAGGCCCGGCCGGCGGCGTCGGCGGAGGCGAAGGTGACCACGGTGAACTGTGCGCTGTGCGTGGTCACGGCGCGGAACGTCACGGTGGCGTACGCGAGTTGCTGGTCGCAGGCGTCCGGGAGCAGGCAGGGCACGTCCTCGCCCGGGCCCGCTCCGGACTGCGGGCCGCTCTCCACCTGCCAGCCGCCCGGCATGGCCCGCAGATCGGGCAGTACACCCTGCACCTGGGCGGGGTCGCGCAGCGTCCGCCCGGCGTGGGCCAGGTCGGGCCCGCCCGGCCGCAGCAGCGGGCGCGAGCCCAGGTTGATCCCGACGGCGACCAGGGCGGCGACCACGATCAGCGCCAGCGTGACGAGGACGGGGGCGGCGCCGATCCGGGCGGCCCGGGCCTGGGCCCCGGCGACGGCCGGATCGACCCGGAGGTGGACGGTCGGCGGGTCGGCGGGCCGGCCGAGTTCGGTGGTGGCCAGGTACCGGGCGAACGCCGGGTCCGAGGTGAGCAGTTCGCCGACGGCGGCGGTCAGCCCGGTCCGCGCCCGGGCGTCCCCCGGGCTCGCGTCGACCGCGTCCACGGCCCGGGCGCCCTCCGGCGTGGCCCGCAGCCGCGCCCGCACCAGATCCGCGACCGCCCGCCCCGGGCCGCCCGCCACCCCCTCGGCCGCCCGTATCAGCACGCCCACCACCACGGGCACCAAGTCCTGGCCGTCCCCCATGGCAACTCCCCCCGGCCCACGAGTCGTTGCTCCCACGATCCCGGACCGGACGGCGCCGCGCCCCCCACCGGACGGAACGGAGACGGAACTGCAACCGGGCCCGGACGGACGTGGGGCGGGCGTGACCCGGGGGGCCGCTAGGGCGTGTTTCATAATTCCCGCCGGGCGCGCGACGCCGGGCATCCCGCCTGGACGCACCGGCGAAACGCCCAAGTACGACCCAGTACGAGGACGCTTCGCCGGCACGCCCAGCCGGGCGCGTAATGGGGGTACCTCCCGGCCGAAGGCTGGGGGAGCCGCGCGCTGATCCGACGCGAATTATGAAACACGCCCTAGTACCCGAACGGGCCGGCCGAGGGGGCGGATCGGCCGCGAGCTGTGTCCTGGCAAGGGGGGCGGACGGATGCCAGGCGCACCTGCTCGGCCGGGGCCGTGCTCAGCGCAGGCCGCTCAGCGCAGGTCGAAGACCAGGCGGGCGGAGACCTTGCCGCCCAGCACCTCGTCGAAGCAGGCGTTCACCTCCTCCAGGCGGCGGGGCTCAAGAATGACGCGGGTGCGGCCGAGGGCGTGCAGGCGGAAGACCTCGGCGAGGTCCTGGCGGGTGCCGACGATCGAGCCGATCACCCTGGTGCCGTTCAGCACGGTCTCGAACACCGGCAGTTCGAGCTTCCCGCCGGCCGGAAGTGCCACCAGAACGAGCGTGCCGCCGCGCCGCAGGGCCCCGTAAGCGGCCTGGAAGGAGGCGTTGCTGACGGCGAGGGCGATGGCTGCGTGGGCGCCGCCGAGTGCCTGGACCTCGGCCGCGACGTCCTGGGTGCGGGCGTCGAGGACGTGGTCGGCGCCGAGTTCGCGGGCCAGGGCGAGCTTGTCGTCGGTGACGTCGACCGCGATGGTCTCGGCGCCGAAGATCCGCGCGTACTGCAGCGCCAGGTGGCCGAGCCCGCCGATGCCGGAGACCAGGACCCGGGTGCCCGGGCGGGCGCCGGAGACCTTGAGCGCCTTGTAGGTGGTGACGCCCGCGCAGGACAGCGGCGCGGCGTCGAGCGGGTCGAGGCCGTCGGGGACGGGCACCACGTAGTCGCCGTGCGCCAGCGCGTACTCGGCGTAGGCGCCGTCCACCGAGTAGCCGCTGTTGTGCTGCTGGAGGCAGAGCGTCTCCCAGCCGGAGACGCACTGGTCGCAGCGCCCGCAGGCGTCGGCCAGCCAGGGGATGGCGACCCGTTCGCCGACCCGGACGTTGCGCACCTCCCCGCCGACCGCCTCGACGATCCCCACGCCCTCGTGGCCGGGCACGAACGGCGGGTTCGGCTTGACCGGCCAGTCGCCGTGGGCGGCGTGGATGTCGGTGTGGCAGAGGCCGGACGCCTCGATCCTGACCCGGACCTGGTGCGCCGCGGGCTCGGGGACTGAGCGGTCCTCGATGACCAGCGGCGCGGTGAAGTCGTGGACGACGGCGGCCTTCATGCGCTCTCCCTCGGTCGGTGGTGATGCTGCTGGCGGCTGGGCGCAGCCGTCAGCAGCATCACTCGACGGGGTGAGTGCCGCAGCCCGGACTACTCCGGACGAGTGGACGAGTGGACGAGTGGACGAGTGAAGGTCAGCCGGCTGCCACCGGCATCGACATGTAGACGGCGCGCTTGCCGTAGCAGGCCGGCACCGTCACCTCGCGGTGGGCGCGGTAGCCGAGCAGCCGCAGCAGGATGTCGGTGCCGCGGACCGCGACCATGGAGATCCGCTCGAAGCCCTGCTCGGACGCCTGCTCCCGGAAGTGCCGGATGAACCCCAGCGCGACCTCCCGGCCGCGCAGGTCCTCGGCGATCACCAGGTCGTGCACGTGCAGGTTGTCCGACGCGAACACCGCCTCCTCCGGCTGGTCGAGGCTCGGGCAGCGCAGCGGCGGGTACGGCAGGCTCAGCAGGTAGCCGCGGACGGTGCCGTCCTGCTCCAGCACGAAGCAGGTCCGCGGCGAGGCGAGGGCGCGGGACTGCAGCGCCTCCCGGCCCTCCGACAGGCCGTCGGCCGCGTAGGCGTCGTGCTCCAGTGCGACCACGGCGTCCCAGTCGCCGTCGGCCAGGAGCCGGATCCGGAGGTCCTCGCTCACCCGGCCGCGACCTCCGAGGCGGTGCCGAGCCCTTCCGCGCGGGAGGCGGCCACCAGCGCCGCCCAGGCTCCCATCAGCACCGCCCAGCGCTCGGCGTCCTCCTGCGCCTCGTCCAGGAGCTGCTGGCGCTGCTCGGCCACCGCGTCGGCGAGCTCGGTGTACTTGCCGCCCAGCTTGCGGTAGGAGCGGTCCAGGACGTCCAGGCAGTGCTCGTTCCCGGCCCGGTCCCAGTCGACGCTGCCCCGCACCAGGTCGAGGATCGGCTCGATCTTCAGCCCGTGCCGCTCGTCCAGCAGCTCGCGGCCGAGGTCGATCATCCCGCCGTAGACCGGGTACAGGTACAGCATCGAGAGCAGGAACTTGACGAACCGCATCTGGTAGGAGATGAAGCCGGCGCCGATGCGGCGTTCGGGCGTGTAGTAGTTGACGATGTGGCGGTTGTGGACGACGCCGGGCAGCCGGGAGTGGACCATGGCGTGCAGCAGGGCGTAGTCGCTGCCGATGGTCTTGACCGAGGGCAGCAGCGGCAGCACCTCGTAGGCCCGGTGGTCCAGGGCGATGTTGCACATGTAGACGTCCCAGATGTCGGGCACGCCGAGGACGGATTCGTCGGTGGTGAACGGCTCGGAGCCGGCGCCCTTGAAGGAGACGTCCACCATCGCGTCCCGGTCCTCCTCCGGCCACACCGGCGGGGTCCACAGGCGCACCACGTCGCGGTAGATGTCCGGGTCCAACTCGTGGATCTCGCTGATGTCCACGTTGAGTTCGCCGATGAAGGAGCCGCTGACCAGCATCACCGGCTTGTCCGCGTCGGCCGGGTCGAGCTCGGAGCGGGTCACGCCGGCTGCCGCCTCGCCGGCCGGTCGGCCGATCGAGAGCAGCTCGTGGTGGATCGGGAAGATCTTCCGACCGTCGACGACCTGGAAGTCGGCGTCGTCGTTGCGCAGGTGTGCCGAGGTGCAGCCCAGGGCGGCCGCGCCCAGGAAGAGCCGGTTGACGCAGGAGCCGTACGCGACGGCCGGCGGGAGCATCATGTCGAGCAGCAGTCCGGGGTCGGCGGCGCCGGAGCGCTCGGCGACCCGGCGCAGGAACTCCCGCTGCTGCGCGTTGCCGAGGTGGTGGACGACCACGCCGGGGGTGGGCTCCAGGGCGGCCACGGCGCCCGCGTTCTTCGCGAACTGGACGGCGTCGGTGGTGTCGAGGATGAGGAGGTGCACCTCGACGTCGAAGTTCGCGACGGCGTAGGCCGCTTCCTCGGCGAGTTCCACGATGGTGTCGGGGCAGGATCGCATGGTGGGCAGGGCGAGGCAGACTCGTTGCATAACGGTGGAATCTCCGTCGGTTCGTCAGAATCGTGGCGGTGATGACGGTATGAGTGCTTTTCGCGCACCACCGTGGACTAGACCAGTTCCGAAGTCAACGATTGACAGAGCGGCTGCGGCGGGGTGGAATGCGCCCCCGCCCGACGGCTTTCCGGAGCCTCTCGGGCTTCCTTCCGGGCAGGGCGGAGCGCGGGTCCGGTGGCACGCGGCGCGGGCCCCCGGGTCCGTACGCGAGGACGAATTCCCGTTACATATCCGAACGGGCGCGCGAGCATGGGTGGTTCATTGCCGTGTATTGCGCCGTTGGGGTCAATCCGGAGGGTGAACCTGCCGATACCCGCAACGACGTCCGTTCGCCGCCTGGAGGAGACCGCATGTCCGACCTGTGGCTGCCCGGTGCCGAGATCCACGACCTCGGCGACCACGCGCCGACCGACCAGCAGTACCCCCCGAGGGCCATCGCCCACATCACCTGGGACCGCAACGCGACCGCCGCCGCGCCGCAGGACTGGTGCACCTACGAGGACCTGGTGAGCTACTTCACCGGCAGCGGCGCCGGCGACGCGCCACACCTCATCTGGGACCCGTTCAGCGGCCGGATCGCCCAACTGTTCCCGGCCGACTCCCGCTCGAAGAGCCTGCTCAGCCCGACGACGAGCCCGACCCGCACCAACCGGGCCGGGCGCGTGGTGATCCAGATCGAGGCGGTGTTCTTCCCCTACTGCAACTACCAGGGCACCGTGTACGCGCGGCTGGTCGACACCCCGTGCGCGGGCTGGGACCGGATCCACGCCTGGATCGCCTCCTGGGGCGTGCCCGACGTCTGGCCGATGGGCCGCCCGGCCGACTTCACCAGCCACCGCGACGAGCAGGTGTGGGAGGCCAGCGGCGGCTGGTACGCACACGCCCACGTCCCGTTCAACGACCACACCGACCCCGGCTCCTGGCCCGACTTCACGGCCGGCCCCGGCACCCCGATCCCCTCGCCCTCGCAGCACCCCCCGGTGCCCCCGGCGGACCCGGCCCCCGCCCGGTACCAGACCACCATCAACGGCCTCCCGTACGGCTACGGCGCCCAGGGCTACCAGGTCACCGTGGTCGGCCGGGGGCTCGTCGCCCAGGGCTTCGGCGCCCACTACCGCTCCGGCCCCGGGCCGAACTGGAGCGACGCGGACACCGAGAACTACGCGGACTACCAGCAGAGCCTGGGCTACTCCGGCCAGGCGGCGGACGGCGTGCCGGGGGAGAGCTCGCTGCGGCGGCTGCTCGGCTACCTGCCCGGTCCCCGGACGGTGTCGCTCGCGCACATCGTGGCGGCCGCCCGCACCGACCCCGGCGCCGAACAGGGGCACCGGACGTACGGGGCCGAGGTGGCGATCGTCGAGCAGGCCCTGGCGGACGAGGGGCTGCTCGAACAGCGCTGGGTGGACGGCTCGTTCGGCAGCCTGACGGTCACCGCCTACGCCGGGTGGCAGCGCCGGTGCGGGTACACCGATGCTGCCGCCGACGGGATCCCGGGGCAGGACTCGCTGCACCGGCTGGGCGCGGCACAGGGCTTCGCCGTCACGGACTGACCGGGCCCGTCCGTACCGGGGGCGTGGCGGTGGGGGAATGCCCGGCTCGGCGGCGGGCGTTGTCCACCGCGTGACCAGCGCTGCGCCCATCACCAGGCTCTCCGTCCTCGACCGCTCCCGGACCAGACGGGGCGAGGAGCCGGCGCAGGCGCTGCGGGACACGGTGGCCTTCGCCCGCGAGGCCGAGCGGCTCGGGTACCACCGCTTCTGGGTCTCCGAGCACCACGGCGTGCCCGGGGTCGCGGGATCCGCGCCGACGGTGCTCGCCGCGGCGGTGGCGGCGGCCACCACCCGGATCCGGGTCGGCACGGGCGGGGTGATGCTGCCCAACCACCAGCCCATGGTGGTGGCCGAGCAGTTCGGGGTGCTCGCCTCGCTCTTCCCCGGCCGGATCGACATGGGGCTCGGCCGCTCGGTCGGGTTCACCGACGGCGTCCGGCGGGCGCTGGGCCGGGAGAAGGACTCCGCGGACGACTTCGGCGCCCAGCTGGCCGAACTGCTCGGCTACTTCGACGGCTCCCAGCGGGCCCACCCCGGCGTCCACGCCCGCCCGGCCGAGGGCCTGCGGGTGCCGGCCTTCGTCCTGGCCACCGGCGCGGGCGCCGACCTGGCCGCCGACGCCGGGCTGCCGCTGGTCATCGCCGCCGCCCGGGGAGAGGAGCGGATGCTCGCGGCGATCGACCGCTACCGCAGCCGGTTCCGCCCCTCGGCGCAGGCCGCCGAGCCGTACGTGGTGGTCTCGGGCACGGTCGCGGTCGCCGAGAGCGCCGACCGGGCCCGGGAGCTGCTCGTCCCGGAGGCGTGGTCCGGCGCGTACTCCCGCACCCACGGCGAGTTCCCGCCGCTGGCGCCCGCCGCCGAGATCCTGGCCCGGCCGATGAGCCCGCGCGAGCAGGCCGCCTACGAGCAGTCGCTGAAGGGCCACATCGCGGGCACCCCGGAGCGGGCCGCCGCCGAACTCGCCGCCCTGGTGGCGCGCAGCGGCGCGGACGAGTTCCTGGTCACCACCAGCACCTACGACCGCGCCGCCCTCCTCGACTCCTACCGGCTGCTCGCCGAGGCGGTCGGCCAGGCCTGAGGCCGCCGGCCGGGTGTGCGGCGGTCGGGCCAGGCCTGAGGCGGTGGGCCGGCCCTGCGGCGCCGCCGCCCCGCTCAGCCCGCGTCGACCTCCGACGTCCCGAGCCGGGCGTACACCTCGGGCCGCCGCGCCCGCAGCCGCAGCGCGATGGCGACGCCCGTCAGGAACACCACCGGCACGATCGCCACCAGCGGCCAGTTGACCTCCGGCCCGGCATTGGTGAACAGGTCGAGCCGCCACACCACCAGTGCCGTCGCCCCGCACAGCAGCACGGTGGCGGCGACCGGCGCCACGACCGTCCGGAACACCCCGGCGCTCGCGGCCGCCTCGCGATTGCGGCGGAAGAAGGCGTACACGGACAGCCCGGCGAGCGCCTGCAGCACCAGGATGCCGACCACGCCGGGGGAGTTCACCCAGAGGAAGAACTGGTTGTACGGGTCGGCCCCGATCAGCGCCGCCACCACGACGGCCACCGCCGCCAGCACCGACTGCGCGATGCCGCCGATCCACGGGGAGCCGTGGCGCGGGTGGACCCGGCCGAGTGCGGCCGGGGCGGCCTGCTCGGTGGCGAGGGCGTAGCCGTAGCGGGTGATGGTGTTGTGGAAGGCGAGTAGCGCGGCGAGCAGGCTGGTCACGATCAGCACCCGCTGGAGGTCGGTGGCCCAGGCGCCGACGTAGTCGGTCATCGCGGTGAAGAACATCCCGGCCGGGTCGGCGGTGGCGGTCGCGACGGCCTCGGTGGCGCCGAAGGCCTGCACGATCATCCAGGTGATGAAGGTGTAGAAGAGGCCGAGGAAGGCGATCGCCGCGTAGGTGGCGCGCGGCACCGTCCGCCGTGGTTCGCGGGCCTCCTCGCGGTAGATGGCGGTGGCCTCGAAGCCGATGAACGCGGCGAAGGAGAGCCCGAGCACCCCGCCCATGCCCCCGGAGAACACGTTGTGCGGGGCGAACGAGGACAGGTCGAGCCCGTGCGCGCCGCCGCGCACCAGCACCGCCACGGCGAGCACGAGCAGGATGCCGGTCTCGGCGATCAGCAGCGCGCCGAGCACCTTGGCGCCGAGGTCTATCGAGCGGTAGCCGAGGAACCAGACCACCGCGACGCCGAGCAGCGCCCAGACCGGCCAGGGCAGGTCCAGGCCGAGCAGGTCGGCGGCGGTGGTGTGGGCGAAGAAGCCGAAGGCGCCGTACATGCCGATCTGGATGGCGTTGTACGAGAGCACCGCGAGCAGCGCGGCGCCGAGCCCGGCGGGGCGGCCGAGGCCGCGGGTGACGTAGGCGTAGAACGCGCCGGCGTTGCGGATGTGCGCGGTCATGGTGGTGAAGCCGACCGCGAAGAGCGCCAGGATGACGCCGGTGGCCAGGTAGGCGACGGGCGTGCCGATGCCGCCGAAGGCGATCGCGAACGGCGCCACGCCGGCCATCACGGTCAGCGGTGCGGCGGCGGCCACGACGAAGAAGACGATGTCGCCGGTGCCGAGCACGCCGCCTTCCAGGCGGGCGGGGCCGGTGGAGCCGGCGGCTGCCCTGCCCCCCCCCGCGCGGGCCCGCCCCCCCCGGCCGCCGCGGCCCCCCGCCCGGCGGGCCGCGCGGGGGGCGCCGGGGCGGGTGTGAGAAAGA
>NZ_JBHWIR010000011.1:34532-45670 GCF_042731835.1 Kitasatospora sp. NPDC059817
TGTGTATACGCGCCCGCGGGCGCCGACCCCGCCCCCTCCCCGGCGGGGGGGGCCGGGGGCGCGGCCGGCGGCGGGGCGGGGCCCGGCGGGGCGGGGCCCGGCGCTGGGTCCGGCGCGGCCGGTGTCGGGGCCGGTGCGGGGGGAGCCGGGTGCGGTCGGGGAGGCCGCGTCGGAGGGCAGAGTCATGGGGGAGCTCTCCTGGGGTCGTACGGACGAGGGTAGAGCGGTCGGCCGCCGATCGGGTGCGGGCGGTCGACGGGGAGCGGACGCCGTGGGGGGCGTTCCGGCGGGCGGGTACGGGGGGATCCCGGGGGGTCAGTGCGTGCGTCGGCCGCCGAGCCAGGTCCCGGCCACCGGGACGGCGGCCAGCTCGGCGGCCGGCACCGCGTAGGGGTCGGCCGCCAGGTGCACCAGGTCGGCCCGCATCCCGGGGCGCAGCACGCCCCACTCCGCCTCCTCGAAGGCCTGGTGCGCGACGCCCGCCGAGTACGCCGCGAGTGCCTCGGTGAGGCCGATCCGCTCCTCGGGCAGCCAGCCGCCGGCCGGCAGGCCGTCCGGGGTCTGCCGGGTGACGGCCGTGGCGAGACCGGCCAGCGGCTCGTAACGGGTGACCGGCCAGTCGCTGCCGAAGGAGACCCGGGCGCCACCGCGCAGCAGGGCGGCGATCTGGTACTGCCGGGCGCCGCGCTCGGGGCCGAGCCGGGGGAGGGTGAGTTCGGTCATCAGCGGGTCGGTCTGGGCCCACAGCGGTTCGAAGTTGGCGATCACGCCGAGTTCGGCGAAGCGGGGCAGGTCGGCCGGGTCGACGAGCTGGACGTGGGCGATCACCGGGCGGCGGGCGCGCAGGCCGTTGCGGCGGGTGGCGGCCTCGACGGCGTCCAGGGCGATCCGGACGCCGTGGTCGCCGATGGCGTGGATGTGCGGCTGGAAGCCGAGCGCGTCGACGGCGGTGACGGCGTCGGCCAGTTCGGCGCCGGTCCAGTTGGCGACGCCGTGGGAGTGCGGGCAGTCGCTGTAGGGCGCCAGCAGGGCGGCCGTCCCGGACTCGACGACGCCGTCGGCGAAGAACTTGACCGCCCGGGCGGTGAGCCGGCCGCGCCCGCCGGCCTCGACCCGCTCCCGGTCGGCGGCCAGGGCGGGGAGCCGTGCGCGCCAGCCGTCCGGTTCGAGCAGCAGCGCGAGCCCGGCCCGGACGGGCAGGTCGTGTTCGGCGACGGCGGCGAGCCAGGTGTCGACCTGCGCGGGCTCGATCCAGGCGTCCTGGAGCCAGGTGAGCCCGGCGGCGGCGAGCGCGGCGGTGGTCTCGCGCAGGGCGGCGACCTGCTCGGCGAGCGGGAGCGGCGGGACGAGCGCGAGGACGGGGTTGAGGGCGCCGAACTCGCGCAGGGTGCCGAGCGGGGCGCCGTCCGGGCGGCGGACGATCTCGCCGCCCACGGGGTCGGGCGTGTCCGGCCCGTACCCGGCGCGGCGCAGCGCCTCGCTGTTGGCCCAGCCGGTGTGGTGGTCCATGGTGCGCAGCAGGACGGGCCGGTCGGGGACGGCGGCGTCGAGCAGCTGGGCGTCGAACAGGCCGCCCTCGGCGAGCCACGGGTCGACGGCGTCCCCGGTGATCCACTCGGCCTCGGGGTGCCGGGCGGCCCAGGTGCGGACGGCCTCGACGACCTCCTCCAGGCTGGTGCAGTCGCGCACCGGCACGCCGCGCAGCCCGATGGCGCCGATCAGCGGGTGGAGGTGGCCGTCGCCGAAGGAGGGCAGCAGGGCGCCGCCCGCCAGGTCGACGGTCTCGGTGCGGTCGTCGCGCAGGGCGAGCGCCGCGTCGCCGAGGGCGGTGATCCGCCCGGCGGTGACGGCGAGGGCGTGGGTGGCGGGGTGGGCGGGGTCTCCGGTGTGGATCCGGCCGCCGGTGAAGATCGTGTCGGCACGCATGGGGGAGCGTCCTCTCCGGGTCGCGGCAGGCGACGAGGGCGACCTGCCTAAACCGAATGGGGTTCGGTTACCGTAGGCGCGGCACCGGCGGGTGCGGAAGAGTTTTATTGAAAGCCATTCAGTAACGCTTGGGTAACGATGATCTTGAGGGTTCTCCGGAAGGCTCCCTGAAGGGCTCCCCGAAAAACTCCCCGAAAGACGAGGGACCGGCATGGCCAGGCCGCGCACACCCCTGCTGGACCGGCAGCGCATCGTCGACACCGCGCTGCGGCTGGTCGACCAGTCGGGCGACCTCACCATCCCCGGCCTCGCCGGCGCCCTCAAGGTCAGCCCCTCCGCGCTCTACCACCACGTCGCCGGCCGGGCCGAGATCGTCGCCCTGATGCGCGCCGAACTCGTCCGCACCATCGGCGAGCAGTCGATGTGGGACCAGCCCTGGGACGCGGCGCTGCGCACCTGGGCGCACGCCTACCGGGACGCCTTCGCCGAACACCCTGGCATCGTCCGCCTGCTCGCCACCGCCCCGCTCGCCGAATCGTTCATGCACGAGCTGTACGAGCGTGCCGTCGCCACCCTGGAGGGTGCGGGCTTCGCCGCGCGGGACGTGATGGGCGTGATCACCGCCCTGGAGAGCTTCATCCTCGGTTCCGCCCTCGACCTGGTCGCCCCGGACGTCATGGTCGACGCCGTCGACCGTGACGCCACCCCGCGCCTGGCCGACGCCCTCGATGCCGTCCCCGCCGGCCGCGAACGCGCCGACCGGGCCTTCGAGCTGGGCCTCACCGCCCTGATCGCGGGCTACCGGGCGCTGCTGCCCTGACCGCCCTCCGTGCTGGAGCCGGGGCGCGCCGGGGTTGGGTCGCCGCAGTTCCGCCGGGTCCGGTCCCGTTCCTCCATCCGGTTTCTGAGCAGGCGTGATGACCTGCTAATGTTCTTCTCGTCGGGAGGGAAACAAACTCCCGAGCAGGCGTCAGCGGTGCTACCAGAGCACGTCCTACTTTCAGTAGGAAGAGTCCGTGCGACCCGGGCCTGGCGCTCCACCCGAAGGGGCTCGTTCCGTCCAGCGGAACGGGCCCCTTCGTCATGTCCGGGAGCTCCGGCGGCAGTCGGCGTGCGGCGACCCGGTGGTGTGGACCTGTTTGCCCGGTCCCCCTATCGCATGTCGGCGGTCGAAACCCTGCCGTGCGGCCGGTTCTCGGCCAAGCTCCCCTGCCAGGTGGTCGGCGGGTGGCGGTGGGCTGCGGTCCGCGACCGTCCCCGGGCCAGCGGGTTCGCCCGGCAGCGGTGGCTGACGTCCTGTCACACCTTGGCCGGAAGTGGACGCTACTGATGTGAATATGCCATTGGAATGTTCGTCATATGGAATCCGGCAGTAGCCTTCCGTGTCGAGCCCGCCACTGCTGGTGGCGGCCCGGCCGTGCCGTGCTGCGCCCGGCTGCCCAGACCCCCTCGAAGGAGCCGGTGTGCCGGGTATCGACGAATGCCTCGCCGGAGCGATGTCGATCTCCGGGGCACGCTCCGCGAGCCTGGTCGACTGGAGCAGCGGACTCGCACTCGGCAGCCTCGGCGAGTGCCCGACCGGTGACCACGAGACCGCGGCCGCCGAGACAACCGACTTGGTACGAGCGGCCGTTGAGAGCCAGACCTTCACCGGGGCGGAGGACCGGCGGTCGCCGTTACAGGACGTCATCGTCACCGCCGGCCGCAGCTACCACCTCATCTGCTTCATCGACACCGTCTTCGACAGCCGCCTCGTCCTCCACCTCTGGCTCGACCGCGCCCAGGGCAACCTCGCCGCCGCCCGCTACCGCCTCCAGGCGCTCGCCGAGGAACTGGTGCTGGGGTGAGCGGGACGCCCATCGCGGCCATCGGGTTTCGGCCAGCACGCCGGACGGGCCGCCCCCGCCGCCCGCGCTCCACCGGGCGGTGGCCCCGATGAACGCCGCGCCCGCCGCCGTCCGCCCGCCCGCCACGCCGCAGACCCCCGGCGAGGCCCTCGGCCTGCTCGCGGCCCGCCGCGCCACCGGCGCCCTGTGCGGCCCGCTCGGCAGCCTGCACCTCGTCGACGGCCAGGTGGCGCACGCCGACTCCCCGCGCGCGCCCGGCCTGGCCGAACTCCTCACCGGCTGCGGCCGGATCACCCCCGGGCAGTGGGCGGAGCTGCTCCGGCTCGACGGCCCGCGCGCCCGGGTCGGTGAGGCACTGGTCGAACGGCGGCTTCTCACCCGGGGCGAGCTCGAACTCGGCCACCTGGGCACGCTCTTCGACGCCGCGTTCTTCGTCCTCGCCGACCGGACCGGCGGCGTCTGGCGGTTCGAGCCCGACGCCCGGCACTGGCTGGGCCCGGTGGCCACGGTCGACCCCGGCCGGCTGCGCCGCGAGGTCGAGCGCCGGGGCCGGCTGCTGGAACGCATCTGGCCCTGGCCGCAGCTCGACACCGCGCCGGTCCGCCCGGTGGTGCCGGTCCCACGGCCGTCGCACCGCCCGCCCGGCCGCCGCCGGCGCGAACTGCTGGACCACGCCGACGGCCGAAGAACCCCGGCGGACCTGGCGCGCCTGCTCGGCCGGTCCGGCTTCGGCGTCACGGCGGACGTCCGCCGCCTGGCCGCCGCCGGGCTGCTCGACGCCCCGCGGCACGCCGCACCGGCGGCCGCGTCGGCGGTGGCACCGAGCGCCGCGACACCTGGGGCATCTGGGGCACCCGCGGCACCTGGGGCACCTGGGGCGCCGAGGCCCGCGGCGCCCGTCGCGGAAGCCGAGGCGTCGGCTCCCGAGGCGCCGGCTCCCGCTCGCCCGCCGGGAGGAGGCCTGCACCGCCGGGTCCCCGGCGCCACCCTCACCGGCGCCACGCCGTCCGGTCCCGTGGCCCCCACCCGCTCCGATCGCCCGCCCACCACGGCAGCGGCCCACCCGCCGCTGGCCGTCCCCGACCCGGACATCGCGCTGCTGACCCGGGTCCGAACCCTTCTGGAGGCCCGACTTTGAACCACTCTCCACCCGCGACCCCGCCGTCCCGGCCATGAGGCGGGTGCTCAAGCAGCGTGTCGGAAGGAGACAACTGATCGCCTTGGAGACCGAACTGCTCGCCGAGCTCCGCGCCGTCAAGCAGCGCGTCCCGCACCTCGCGGGTGGCCTGGTGGCCAGCGTGGACGGCCTGTTGGTCGCGCACGACACCCACGGGGCGGAACCCTCCGGCCTGGCCGCGATGACGGCGGCCTCGCTGTCGCTGGCCCAACGGCTCGCCGACACCACCGGCCAGGGCGAGTTCCGCGAGTCGCTGGTGCGCGGCGAGCACGGCTACGTCGCCACCTACGCGGCCGGGGGCAGCTGCGTGCTGGCCCTGCTGGCGCACCCGGACGTCAACGTCGGCCGGCTGCACCTGGAGGCCCGCCGCTCGGCCCAGCGGATCGCCGGGCTGCTCAGCGACAGCCTCCTGCCGAAGGACCCCCGCGACCCGGCCTGACCGGCCTGACCGGCCAGGCCCCCGGCCCGACCGTACCTATCACCCCAGCACCCCACCACCGAAAGGGAGTTACCCAGATGACCGACGCAGCCGGCGCGCTCAAGCAGGCCATGACCAGCATCGAGGGCGCCATCGGCGCGGCACTCGTGGACTACAACAGCGGAATGGCGCTCGCCACCCTCGACGGCCCCGGCGGGCTGGACCTCAACGTGGCCGCGGCGGGGAACACCGACGTGGTCCGCGCCAAGATGCGCACCATGGACATGCTCGGCCTACAGGACGGGATCGAGGACATCCTGATCACCCTCAGCAGCCAGTACCACCTGATCCGGCCGCTCGCCGGCCGCACCGGCAAGGGCCTCTTCCTCTACCTGGCGCTGGACAAGGCGCGGGCCAACCTGGCGATGGCCCGCCACCAGCTCACCAGGATCGAGGCCGACCTGGAGGTCTGACAGGTCGGACAGGCGGACAGCTCGAAAAGCTCGGACAGGCCGGAGAGTCCGACCGGACGACGCGTCGGCCCGGCGCCGGCTCAGGCCGCGCCGGGCGCCGTCCACCGGACCTCGCCGCCCGGCAGCCCCGCGCACACCGCGCCCTCGGCGGTCTCCACGCTCCACGGCGCGAGCTGCGCGTGCGGCGGGACGGACAGCGCGCCGCCCTCCGCGAAGGCCAGCTCCAGGCCGCCGGCGAGGGTGATCTCGGCGGTGTCGACGGTCCGGCCGACGAGCGCGAGCAGGGTGCCGGTCGGACGGACGGTCAGCGCCGGAAAGTAGTGCTCGACCTCCGCCGGGG
Organism: Kitasatospora sp. NPDC059817; assembly: GCF_042731835.1. Lineage (NCBI taxonomy): Bacteria > Bacillati > Actinomycetota > Actinomycetes > Kitasatosporales > Streptomycetaceae > Kitasatospora > Kitasatospora sp. NPDC059817. The sequence continues at coordinate 40,714 of NZ_JBHWIR010000011.1, forward strand.
CGGTGAAGGAGGGCGCGGCGAGGCGGAACTCGTGCGCCACCCGGACGGTCACCGGTCCGTCGAGGGTGAGGTCCAGTCGGTCGCCGCCGCTGACCGACGCCACCCGGCGGCCGGCCAGTGCCTCCGTGATCCCGTGCTGCGTGATCCCGTTCTGCATGGCCCCAGTGTGACCCACCCGACCCGGCCTTGTCCGCCCTGCCCAACAGCCCCGCCCGACCGGCCCGCCCGACCGGCCCGCCTGACTTGCCCTCCTGAACCCGCTAGACCCGCCCGGCCCGCCCGCCGCTACCCGGCGGCGCGTCCGCGCACCAGCTCGGCCGGCCCGCCCGCCCGCTTGCGCGCGGCCAGCGCGGCGGCCGTCCGGGCCCAGGACGGGCCGGTCAGCAGCGCCCGTGCCTCGGCGGGGCCGCAGAGCCGCCACTCCACCAGCTCCTCCTCCGGCAGCGCGATCGAACCGAGCATCCGTTCCGTCACCGTGCCCCCGTCGAACACGGACACCAGCACGGCGGTGTCCCGCCCGGTCGCCGGGTCGGCCTCCGGGTCGGCGGCCGCCCCGGGCTGCCAGTCCAGCGCCAGCAGCCGCCCCGGTTCGACCTCCCAGCCGAGTTCCTCGCGGATCTCGCGCCGGACGGCCGCCCGGGGCAGTTCCCGGTCCGCCTCGATCCCGCCGCCCGGCAGCGTCCAGTACGGCACCCGGCCGCGCGGCCCGTCCCACGGCCGCAGCCGGACCAGCAGGACCCGCCCGGCGTCGTCGGTGAACAGGGCCCGCGCCTTGGCCCGGATCCGCGGGCGGGTGGCGATGTAGGTGGCCCGGTCCATCGGCGGCTCGTACCCGGGCCCGCCGGGGGCGGAGCCCAGGGCTGGCGCGTCGGCCAGCCCGGTGTACGCGGGCGGCGGTTCGTCCGCCGGCAGGTGGTCGAGGGTGTGCCCCACGGGCCTGCTGTCCTCCAGCTCCAGCGGACCGGCCGACCGCGGCGCCCGCAGGCAGGCCGTGACCCGGCGGGACAGCAGGGGCGGCAGCGCGTGGCCCGCCTGTTCCGGGGTCAGCCAGGCCCAGCCGCCGACCTCCGCCGCGTCCGGCCGGATCGCCGCGGCCTGTTCGGCGGTGATCGGCTGCGCCCAGTACAGGTACGCGGCGATCGGCGGCCGGAAGTGGTCGAGCGTCCAGTCGACGCAGGCCAGCGGCCCCAGCCGGGGCGTGAACCCGAGTTCCTCCACCACCTCGCGCAGCGCGGTCTCCCGGGGCGAGCGGTCCTGCGGCTCCCACCCGCCGCCCGGGATCGCCACCGGATGCTTCCGGTCGTACGGCAACCGCACCACCAGCACCCGCCCCCGCTCGTCCGGGAAGAGCACCCCCGCCGCCGCCAGCAACTCCCGCCCGCTCCCGGATGACGCGTCCACCGCTGCTCCCTCCGTCAGGCCCGGTTCGAAGGCCGTGTCCCCCCGACGACTCGGCGGACCCCTTTCATGGTTCCCCCCACGAGCCGTCCTAGCCGAGCCCGCGCCGCCTCACCCCAGTGATGCGAGGGCCTGGGCCGCCGCGCGGGCCATCTGCTCGTCGTGCCGCCCGCTGGACCCGCGCAGCCGGGCGAGGCCTTCGGCCGCCGCCAGGGCGAGCAGCCCGGGCAGCAGGTCGGTGCTGCGGGCGGCGACCCAGCGGGTGCCCTGGGTGGCCATCCACCACAGGTCGGCGGCCCGGCCGGGTGGAGCCTCGGCGGGGGTGTCGACGGGCGGCGGGCCGAGGGGGTGGCCGGCGGCGGCGAGCAGTTCGTGGAACCGGCGGGCGATCAGGTGGTGGCCCTCGGCGCTGGGGTGCAGCCGGTCGACGCTGAGCAGCCGGCGCTGCGCGCACCAGGGCAGCTCGGCGATGTGCAGGTGCACCGCCCGGTGCCGGGCGGCGAGGGCGTGCACGACGGTGTTGACGGCCTGCATCCGCCGCGCCAGCGGTCGGGCCAGCGGCGCGGGCAGGCGGAGCAGGGTGCCCGGATCGGGCAGGCAGGCGGTCAGCAGGACGGCGCCGTGGCTGGAGAGTTCGCCCAGGGTGGCGTCCAGCTCCAGGGTGGTGCGCCGGATGTCGAAGCCCGCCCGTAGGGTGTCGTTGCCGCCGACCACCACGGCCGCGAACCGCGGCCGCAGTGCCAGTGCGGCGGGGAGTTGACGATTCGTCAGATCAGCGGTCAGGGCGCCGCTGCACGCCAGGTTGGTGAACTCGACGCCGCCCTCGGGTGCCAGCGACCGGGCCAGGACGGCGGCCCAGCCGCGCCACCCCTCGCCGACCGGGTCCCCGACCCCTTCGGTCAGCGAGTCCCCGAGCGCGACGAACCGCACCGGCCCGCTGGTGGCCGGGCGGCCGTCCGCGGACCGGTCACGCCCGGTGCCGAGCACGCTCATCCCAACCCTCCTCCACCGCACCGGGGTTGCGCACGCCGGGGTTCCGCATGCCGGGGTTTCGCACGCCGTGGGCCGCGAGGAACGCGGCCACCGCGGCCGGCCAGCCGTACCGCTCGGCCTGGGCCCGGGCGCCGGCCCGCCGCGCCTGCTCCGGGCGTGCCAGCAACTCCCGTACCGCCGAGGCGAATCCGGCCCCGGTGTCGGCGGCGGCCATCCCGGCCAGGCCGATCAGTCCGGGCAGCGCGGAGGAGCGGCTGACCGCCACCGGAGTCCCGCAGGCCAGCGCCTCCAGCGCGGCGAGCCCGAAGGTCTCCACCGGCCCGGGCGCGAGCACCACGTCCGCGCAGCCCAGTAGCCTGGCCAGTTCCTCCCGCCGGCCCAGGTGCCCGAGGAAGCGCACCGGCAGCCGCAGCCGCTCCGCCCGGGCCGCCAGCCGGTCCCGCAACGGTCCGGCCCCGGCCACCACCAGGACGGCCGGCAGCCCCCGGGCCCGCAGCGCGGCCAGCGCCTCGACGGCCCGTTCGGGCCGCTTCTCGGCCGAGAGCCGGGAGCAGAGCACCAGCAGCACGTCGTCCGGCCCGCAGTACCGTGCCCGCTCCCGGGCCCGCGCGGCCGGCGGCAGCGGGCGCATCGTGTCCAGGTCCACGCCGAGCGGGGCCCGGACCAGGTTGGGCACGCCGATCCGCCGGAACTCCGCCGCCGCCCAGTCGGTGGTGCAGAGCACCGCGTCGTACGTACGGGCCGTCGCCGCGTTGAGCCGGTCGGCGGCCGCGTCGGCGAGCGGGCGGGGCAGCCCCCAGGCGCGCAGCAGCCCGACGGCGCTCTCGTGCGACACCATCACCGAGCGGACGCCGTGCCGCCGGGCCCAACTGCCGGTCCAGCGCAGCGTGGTGCGGTCGGACACCTCCAGCCGGTCGGGTTTCAGCCGGGTCAGTTCGGCGGCCACCGCCCGCCGGTCGGTGAGCACCCGGTAGCCGCCGCTGGCCGGCAGCACCGGCCCGGGCAGGGTGACCACCAGGCCCTGCTCGCACTCCTCCTCGCTGCGCCGCTCCCCGGGCACGATCAGCACCGGCCGGTGCCCGGCGGCCAGGTAGCCGGCGCCGAGGTGGCGCAGCGCGGTGCGCAGGCCCCCGGAGACCGGGGTGACGAAGTTCGCGAGCCGCACGATGGTCAGTGGCTCGCGGTCGGCGGTGTCCGTCATGCCGGCAGCTCCTCCACGACGGCGACCGGCTCGACGACCGCCGGGGGAGCGGCAGGGGGAGCCACCGGTGTGCCCCGGTGCTCGGCGAGGACCTCCGCGTAGTGCCGCAGCAGCAGGTCGCCGACCGCCTCCCAGGTCCGCGCGGTCACCTCGGCCCGTCCGGCGCGCCCGTACGCGGCCCGCCGCCCGGGGTCGGCGGCCAGTTCCGCCACCGCCCGGGCCGCCGCGGCGCCGTCCCGGGGCGGCACCAGCAGGCCCGTCCGGTGGTGCGCGACCAGGTCCAGCGGGCCGCCGGCGGCCGGGCCGATCACCGGCACGCCGCTCGCCATCGCCTCCTGGATGGTCTGGCAGAAGGTCTCCAGCGGGCCAGTGTGCACGAACACGTCCAGGGTCGCGAAACAGCGGGCCAGTTCCTCGCCGGTCCGGCGGCCGAGGAAGACCGCGCCGGGCATCGAGGCCCGCAGCCCGGGCCCGGACGGCCCGTCCCCGATCACCACCACCCGCACCCCGGGCAGGGCCGACGCGGCGGCCAGCAGGTCGACCCGCTTCTCGGGCGCCAGCCGCCCGACGTACCCGACCAGCACCTCGCCACCCGGGGCGAGCGCCCGGTGCAGCGCCTCGTCCCGGTGCCGGGGGTGGAACCGCACCGAGTCCACCCCGCGCGGCCACAGCTGCACCCGGGGCACCCCGTGCGCGGTGAGGTCCTGGGCGGCGGGGGTGGACGGCGCCAGCGTCCGGGCCGCGGCCCGGTGCACGGCCCGGATCCGCCGCCAGGCGGCCGCCTCCCCGAGGCCCCGCCCGGCCCGGTAGGCGTGCGCGTACCCGGCGAGGTCGGTCTGGTAGACGGCCACGGCGGGGACGCCGAGGCGGGCCGCGACCTGCATCCCGCGCGCGCCGAGCACGAACGGGCTGGCCAGGTGCACGATGTCCGGCCGGTGCCCGGCGACGGCGGCCGCCAGCTGCCGGCTCGGCAGCGCGATCCGCACCTGCGGGTACCCGGGCAGCGGCACCGACGGAATGCGCACCACCGGCAGCTCCACCGTTTCGGAGCCGCCGAAGGTGTGCGGCGGGCACGCGGCGCCCCGTGCGGGTGCGGGGGTGACGACGAGTGGCTGGTGGCCCCGGCGGACCAGATGCTCGGCCGTCCGCAGCACGCTGTGGGCGACTCCGTTGACCTCGGGCGGAAAGGATTCGGTGACGATGACGACGCGCATGCCAGAGTTCTGTCCGCGCCCGGCGTGCACCCGGCCAAAGGGATCTGTCGTACAAGCGAACGCGGGTCGGCGATTTGGCACCCCGGACAGCGGCCGCACCCGGCCCCCGCCATGGCGACCCGCCGCCAGCATGGGGACCGCGGGGGGCGCG
>NZ_JBHWIR010000011.1:45680-58256 GCF_042731835.1 Kitasatospora sp. NPDC059817
TGGTGTGTGTGTGGTGGTTGGTTGTTTGTTTGTTTTTTCGTTCGTGCGCCGGGGCGCGGTCGGTCGCGGGGGGGGCCGCGGCTCCGCCCCCCCCCCCCCCCCCGGGCCCGCACCGCGCCGCCTCAGTGCGACCCGGCCGCCTCCTTGAGCTCCGCGTACGGCGCGAGCTTGCGGAGCGACTCGATGCTCCTGAGGCACTCGTCCTTGCTCTCGTGCGGGTCCCCGGTGACGATGACCGTCCCGTTGCTCGCCTTGAGCCGGAAGCGGTGCATCCCGCTCTCGTCCTTGTACAGCTCGAACTTTCCAGCCATGCCTGTAACAGCCTTCCGTTCAGGTGACCCCCTCGCACCGCACCGTAGGGCCAACCCGGTTGCTCCGCCCGCCGGCTGGGGCATCCGAGTCATCCGGACCTGCCCACCTGGCCCGTTCGGGTCAGGTGGTGCTCGCGGGGGAGCTGTGGGCCTGCGGGCGGCTGGGCGTGGTGGCCCGGGAGCGCTCCTCGCGGAAGCCTCGTTTCACCGGCGGACCGGGGTGGTGCCGTTCATGCCGAAGCGGGCGGAGCACTGCTCGCCGGATCGGTTGTTCGCGTTCCACACGCAGATCCACATCGTGTAGCCGATGTCCGGGACGAAGCTCGTCTTCGCGGCGCCCACGGAGGCGCGGAAGGTGTACGTGATGCCGTCGCTGCGGGCGAGCTCGGCGACGCAGGTCTGGGTCAGGGAGGTGTTGAGCACGCCCGCGAGCGAGCCGGAGCCGTTGTCGTCCAGCCAGGCGGAACAGGCGGCGGTGGGGCCGAGCCAGTCGGTGTCCGCCTCGGAGCCCTTGACCTGTGCCGGGTCGTCGCTGCCGTTGATGCCGCGGATCGATGACGAGGTGGGGCTGGGGGCGGCCGTTGAGGGTGCGGCGGTGGCCGTGCTCGGCGGGGTGGCCGTTTCGCCAGGCGGGGTGGTTGGGGGCTGGGTAGCGGGTTTGGCGGCAGCGAAGGTCGAGGGCCGCAGGCTCGGGGAGGGTGCCCGCGTGGTGGCGGCCGGGGCGGTTGAAGGCGGGGGAGAGGGTTCGGCGGTGGCGGTGGCGGTGGCGGAGATCGAGGCGCTCGGGCTCGCGGAGGGTCCTTGCGTCGTCCCGGCCAAGGGCTCGACGGCGACCTGCACGCCGCCGGACTCCTGCGCGTCGTGGTGCTGCGGGGAGGTGGACGGGCTGAGGACGAACACCGCGACCGCGCCGAGGGCGGTCGCCGCGGCGACCGGCAGCAGGAACAGGTGCTTGCGCGGGCGGCGAGGTGATGCGAGGGGTGCGGGCCCGACGTCGGGGTTCGGGTCCGTGCTCGTATCCGGTGGCGGGACGGTCTCCAGCTTGCCGACCGGCGTTTCGGCGAACGCACGTCGAGCGCCGATGCGTGACATGACCTCGGGCGGCCAGGACGGGGGAGGGGCGAGCCGGTGCGTGCGCGTCGCCAGGACGATCTCGTCGGCGGTGGGGCGTGCTCCGGGGTCGGCGGCGAGACAGGGCCCGAGGAGGGCGGCGAGGTCGGCGTCCACGGCGCGCAGCGGCTCCACGTCGGGGGCGGCGCCGGGCGTGCGACCCGAGGCGGCGTAGAGCAGGAGCGCCGCGAGCGAGTAGACGTCCGCGGGCGCTGCCACGTCCTCCTCCCCGGTCTGCTGTTCCGGTGCCGAGAAGCCCTGCGTTCCGTAGCTGCCACCGCTCTTGGTGAGCCTCGCCTGGTCCGCGGCGCGCGCGATGCCGAAGTCGATCAGCTTCACGCCGTCGCGCACCAGCATGACGTTGGCGGGCTTGATGTCGCGGTGCGCGATCCGGGATGCGTGTACGGCCCGCAGTTGAGCGGCCGTTTCGGCCAGCAGTAGCCACAGCGCTTCGGCGGGCAGCGGGCCGTGCAGCCGGACCGCCTCGTCCACCGTGAGCCCGGGGACGTACTCGGTGGCGAACCACGGGCGTTCCGGAGTGGCGTCGCTCGCCAGCACCCGAGGTCCGACGCCGAGCGGCACACGGTAGAGGATGCCGACCTCTCGTTCGAAGCGCTCGCCGGGGACCAGCCGCGGCCGGACGAGCTTGACAGCGGCGTAGCCCCTGTCCGAGACCCCGAGGTAGACCTCGCCCATGCCGCCGGTACCGAGCAGGCCGATGATGCTGAAGCTGCCGATCTCCTGCGGATCGCCCGGACCGAGTGGTTCGGCGACCATGCCGTCGATCGCAGCAGCTCGCCGGCTGATCTCGCTCACGGCGGGCAGGCTATCGGGCAAGTCCACTCCGGACAAGTGGAGTTGGTGGTTCCGCAAGCTCGACACACCGCATGCCCGCAGGAGGACTGGTCCTCCCGGTGCGCTCATACACTGGCGCGACCCGAGGCGGAGGTATGTGAGATGGCGTACGAAAACTTCCCACCCCAGATGCTGCCGCCGGGCAGTCCTTCCGGCAGAGTGCCCTCGGCGCCACCCGGGACGATCTTCGTGCTCGGCCCGGAGGGTGGGTACGCCGTGCCGCCGCGCCGGTACACCTTGCTGTTCGGGCGCGACCGCGAGGACGTGCACGTACCGGTCGGTGTCGACGACCCGACCGTCAGCCGTCGGCACGGCGTCTTCACCTGCGCCGGCACGGACGGCGACTGGTGGCTGGTCAACACCGGCAATCTGCCGATCGAACTGCCCGACGGCGTGCTGATGCTCACCAGCCACAAGCGGATCATCGGGCCCGGGTACACCCCGCTGGTGATCAACTCGTCCAAGCGGCGGTCCCACCTGGTGGAGGTCCGCGTCGTGGACGGGGACGACCTGCACCCCCGTTCCACGAGCGGCGCCGATACCGCGGCCCCCGAGACGGTCTACCTGCTCTCCCTGCAGGAGCGGCTGGTGCTCGCCGCGCTCGCCCGGCGCTACCTGGAGGGCCAGGACGCCTTCCCGCTCCCGTCGGCCTGGGAGGAGACCGCCCGGCTGGTCAACGCCTCGCCCCACGTGACCAAGTTCTGGACCCACAAGTCGGTCGCCAACACGGTCGAGGACGTGCGCGAACGGCTGCGCCGACGGGGCGTGCGCGGACTGACGCGCGACGAGGTCGGCGAGCCGGTCGGCTCGACGCTCAGCGTCAACCTGATCAGGGAACTGCTGAAGACGGCGACGCTGAACGCCCAGGACCTGGAGTTGCTGGCCGATCGGGGCTGACGCGTTTCTCAGGCCTCCGTCTCGGGCGCGGCTTCGGCGTTGTGGTTGTAGGTGACGTGCATGGTGCCGTGTTCCACGGCGAAGACGGCTGCCTGGTCCTCGGCCGAGTTCTGCTGGCGCGGTTGGGGCTGCGGCTGCTCGGGGTGATGCTTCGTGTTCGTCACGTGGTTGTTGTCGCCCACGATGAAGGTGCCGGAGACGTCTCCGGCGTGGATGGTGCCGGGGGTGGATTCCGTAGGCATGGTTGGCCTTTCTCGGTTGGTCCTGTGGAGGTCAGCCTCCGCAGTGGGTTACCAGGCTGCGCCAGGCCGAGTTATATGCCGACGCCTGGCTATTCGTGTCGATCGTGGCACCGGACGGATGGTTCCGAAACGAGCGGAACTGGTTCTCCTCCTGCTGGCTAGCGGTCAGAAGGCCCTTGAGGTCGGATACCACGGATCCGTCCCGCGCTTGCGATAGGGCTCCCCGCAACGTGGACTCGCTGGTGCGCAGGTCTTTGAGGATGATGTCGATACGGGATTTCACCGTGCTGTCGTCGGGAACGGTGGAGGTCCGTCGTGAGTTGTACGCGGCTACGGCGTTGTTGTACGAGTCGAGGGCGCTGTGAACGGCGGTCAGGTCGGCGTTGTGCTGCTGGATCTCTTTTCCCAATTCCGGTGCCACCGCTGCGCACACGGGATCGACGGGGTCCGGTGTGACGACGGGGGCAGGGATCGGCGGCTTGGGGGTGTAGACCGGCCGGGTCGGGATCGGTGGGTAGGTGACCTGGGCCGGCTTGGCCAGGTTCGACTGGTTCTGGGTGTAGACCATGGCGCCCACGCCGAGTACGGCTGAGGCGCCGACCACGCAGGAGACGGCGAGGGCTGCTCCGCCCTTGGCAGCTGCTGCGCCGGCGGTGGTGACCGCCCCGTGGCCCGTGCTGGACGTGGTGGTGGCGCTCGCGGCGTGCGAGTGGTGCGCCCCCGAGAGGTCGATTCGGTGCGGCGCCGCCTGCGAGGGGGAGTGTGCGCCGACCACATGGCCCCCGGGCGGGGGCTGTTGGGCGGAGTGGGACAGGTCGATCACGTGCGGTGTACCCGGCGGGTGCACGGGCGCCGGAGCGCCGGAGGCGGGGACGGGGTGGGTGACGGCCGGTGGTTGGACGACCGGGTGGGTGACGGCCGGTGGCTGGACGACGGGGTGGGTGACGGTCGGCGGCTGGACGACCGGCTGGACGACGGGGTGGGTGACCGTCGGCGGGCTGACCACCGGGTGCGTGATCAGCGGGGACTGGCCGATGGCGTGTGCCGTGGTGGCCGGGTCGATCGGCGGCACGGCGGTGATCGTCGTCGTGGCGGCCTGGTGGGCCACCGAGTGCGCTTGCAGGGCGGCGAGTTCCTGCCAGAGCGCCCCCGCCTCCAGCACCAGGGTCGTCGTCAGTGCCGCCCGGCCGATCGCCTTGCGGCGGGTGCGCGCCTCCCCCAGGAAGAACTCCTCGCCCGCGCGGTCTCCCGCGCTCTTCGCGGCGGCCCAGCCGGCTCCGAGGAGGCTGCCCCACGCGTCGAACTGCCGGGAGAGCGCCAGTTTCGGCGAGGCGGCACGGGCCAACTCCACGCCGAGCTGCGCCTGTCCGCTCCGCTCCGCTCCCAGCACCGCGACGTCCAGGGCCTGGAAGTGGGCCGCGACCTCGTCCGGGGTGGTCTCCCGCGACTGGACCCACGCGGTGAGCGCCCGGCAGAGCGGTGCGGCGGGGTACTGCGTCATCCGGCTCTTGAGCACGCACTCGGCGACGTCCGGCGGACACCCGTAGCCGGTTTCCGAGGCGACCAGCAGGCCGTGCCGCACCAGCCCGCTGGCGAGCGCGTCGCTGTCCGTCCGGCTGAGCAGGGCGTTGAGCTGCCGGGCGGCCAACTCGGCGCCGGAGAGCGAGCCGAGCAGGTACAGCAGGTCGCGCTCCTCCGGCCGGAGCCTGTTGAGCAGTGCGGGAAGGAGCGCGGGGAGATCGGCGATGCCCGGCAGGCCCTTGCCGGTCGCGGCCGACAGGGCGATGCGCCGCAGTCGGAGCGGATTGCCGTGCAGGGCGTCGCACAGCGCCGTCACGGTCCGCGCTTCGTCGGGCCGCAGCGCGCGGGCCAGGACCGTCTGGACCAGGACCACCCCTGCCGGGGCCGTCAGTCCGTCGAGCCGGATCGGGTGGACGCCGGTGACCGACGACCGGCGCTGCGAGGTGAAGACGAACGTGGAGTGCTCGGCCAGGTCGAAGAGCCGGTGCAGGTCCTTCTCGTCGAGTCCCGCGTCGTCCAGGTAGATCCGCAGCCGCAGGGTCTTCAGGTGCTCCTTCAGCACCTCCAGCGACGGCTTGTAGTTCGGTGCGTCGAAGCTGATGTCGAAGATCGCCTGCGCGAGGTCGTCGGCCGTCCGGCCGCCGGCTTCGATGTAGGCCGCGCCCTCGGGCCCGCGCGGCAAGGTGCGGGCGAGGTGGCGCAGCAGCGCACTCTTGCCGACCCCGGAGGCGCCCCAGATCTGCACCAACTGGCGTGCACCGATGGCCTGTTGCAGTGCCTGGAGCTCCCGTTCCCGGCCGATCAGCGGATCGGCGGCGGAACGCGGCAGGTGGGAGATCGGCTGACGCTTGACCGGGTTGGGCGGAGGCCCCGCGTTCACGGTGATGGCCGAACCGTGTCCGGTGGTGATGTTGAGGTTGGTCACGGTGTTCCGGTTGCCGACGATCATCGTTCCGGACACGTCGCCCGCCCGGATTCGCGTGGAACCGTCCGGAGCACCGTTGTTCTCTGGCATCTGTTTCTCCGGTCCTCTCCAACGCTCGGGTTCCGGCACTCGGTCATGCTGGCGCCGACCCGTCGTCGGAACCCGGCGCTTTTACCTGTTTGGTGAGATCGCCCGTGAACCGGCCGGTTCGGCCGCGGCGGCGATCCGGGCGAGGTGGTCCAGGTCGAGGATCGTGATCCTGCGGTAGCCCGTGACGACCGCGCCCGACTCCCGCAGGGCCCGCAGGGCCTTGTGGATCGACGACTCCGCGGCGCCGACCAGCGTGGCCATCTCCGGCTGCGACAGCGGGAGATGGGCTTCGTTGCGGCCGGGGCGCCCGTAGGTGACGGCGAGGTGGTGCAGGATCCTGGCCAGCCGCCCGAGCACGTCGCAACCGGTGAAGTCGACGATCCGGCTGGTCGCCGTGCGCAGCTTGGCCACCACGCTCGCGTTGAGTGCGAGCCCGATGGCGGGGTGCTGCTTCGTGCACGCCAGCAGTTCGGTGGGCAGGATGTAGCGGGCCAGCACCCGGCCGCAGGCGGTCACGGTGCCGATGCGCGGCTGACCGTCGATCCCGGCGAACTCCCCGACGAGGTCCCCGGCCATCCGCACGGCCAGCAGTGCGTCCCGACCGTCCTGTGCGTGCGCGGTGACCTTCACCGTGCCGCCGATCAGGAGCAGCGAGAAGTCCGAGGTGTCGGCCTCGCGGATGGTGATCTGACCGGCCGGGTAGGCCACGCCGTGGCCGAGCTCCAGCAGGACTCGGCGATCGGCCTCGCCGACCCGGCCGAGCAGTCCGGTCGTCGGCCAGTAGGCCCCGGCCCCGCGCATCCGTGTGTTGCTCATCGGTCACTCCTCCTCCTCGTCCGGCCGAAGCCGGACAAGCCGTATTAGTAGCCGGTTTACCCGAGGACCCCTCCTCTACGTTCTGGTTAACCATCGTGTCGGCACCGGGAATTCGGTGCCGACGGCAGTTCGATCCTCGAACCGCCGGCCCTCGTCGTGATCGCGGAGGGAATGTGAATCCGAGGTACGAGTACCGAGCTCTGCTGGCGTGCGACATCGCGGGTTCCGCGGGCCGCGGTCAGCAGCGGCTGCAGGAGATCCGCGGCGTGCTGCGGTCCGCGCTGTTCGGCGCCCTCGGCGTCGCGGAGCTGGACCGGCGGGACTTCGCGTACGTGGACACCGGCGACGGCTGCCGGCTCGTCGCCCCGGCCGGGTTGCCCAAGGCCGGACTGCTGGTCCCGCTGCTGCCGGAGCTGGGCGCGCGGATCCGCGAGCACAACCGGCACGCCGGCCCGGACACCCGGCTGCGGGTACGGGCCGCCGCGCACGCGGGGGAGGTCCGGCTCGATCCGGACGGTACGGTCTCCGGCACCCCGTTCGAGGCGCTCGCCCGGCTGCTCGACTCGCCCCCGCTGCGGCATGCGCTCCTGGACGGTCCGGACGGCACCCCGGTGGCCGCGGTGCTGTCGCAGCACTACTACGAGGAGACGGTCGGGCACGGCTACGAGGGGCTCGAAGCCGGTGCCTTCACCGCGGCCGAGGTCCGGGTCAAGGAGTACGCCGCACGGGCCTGGCTCTGGTATCCGGGCAGCCCGGTCGGGCCGCACGGCGGTCCCGGCCCGGAATCCGGCTCCCGCGAGCGGCCTGCGGAAGCCGAGCCGCGGGCCGTGGAGCAACTCGTCCAAGCCACGGGGAAGGGCACGGTCTTCGCCGTCGGCCGAGGTGGCCAGCACATCCACTACAACGAAGGGGGCTGAAGCGCCGATGAACCAGGAACTCGCCGAGCTGGCCGCGAGCGGAGCCACCGCTCTGGTGTCCGCGATGGGCACCGATCTGTGGAACGAGGCGAGGCGACTGATGAGCGGCGTCATCGCCCGGGCCCACGGCAGCCGCCGCAGGGAACTGTCCGTCGCGCTGGAGCGGGGGTCGACCGCCACGAGGGGAGCGGTCGACGCCGCGGCCGTGGACTTCTGGACCGAGGCCCTGCTCCAGTTGCTCGTCCGGGACCCGGCTCTCGCCCAGGACGTCATAGCTCTGGCGACGCTGCGGACCGCGCAACGGCCGGACGTCGTGGTCCAGGTCAACTCCGCCACCGGTTCCGGTGAGGTGTTCGCGGTGCAGCACGGTGACCAGCACTTCGCCTCGGGGCCGAGGTCCCGCGATCGTGAGGAGCGGCCGTGAGCGGGGGCGACGGCCGGCGGGACGGCCTGACGGACGGCTGGGTGCGGGCGGGGCTGCTCGCAGCCGTCGTCATCGGGGCCTTCGCCGAGGTCGGCACGCCGCACCGGCACTACGGCTGGCTGGTGAACGCGTTCGCCCTCGCGGCGGTGGGTGTCGTCGGCCGGGCGGGCGCGCGGGGGTGCCTCGCCGCCCCCCCCCCCCCCCCGCCGCCGCGCCGGCCCGAACGGGGGCCCCGGCCCGACGCGCCGGCGCCGGTCTGCCGCTTCGTCGCGGCACCGGCGGTGTCGACGGCCCAGCCCGGCAGGCCCCGGCCGTTCCTGCGCGAGCGGCCGACCGATCTGAGCGTGCCCCGCTTCGGCGAAGGCGCGCGGGCACAGGGCTACCCCTGGCTGCTGCCGGAGCGCACGGTGCAGAACGGCATCGCCGCCGACGAAGCCAGGGTCGGTGCCCTCACCATCCGCGCCGCCTCGGTCGTCGGGCCCGGCCACCGCTGCGGCCGGCCCGCCGAGCCGCGACAGGACTCCTACCGGATCGGGCGGAGCCCGGACAGCCGGTACGCGATCGTGGCCGTGGCCGACGGCCTGTCCAGCGCGGCCTGGTCCGACATCGGGGCCACCGCGGCCTCCAGCCAGGCCGTCACCCTGCTGCGCGAGCAGATCGAGGCGGTCGGCTTCGACCGGCTCGACGTCAAGGCGCTGTACGGGCGGGTCGCTGAATCGATCGCCGCGCACGCGGCCGGACGCGGCGTCGGCACCTCGCACCTGGCGACCGTGCTGATCACCGCGGTGATCGCCGAGCCGGACGCGAACGGCGTGGCGCGGGCATGGGTCGGCTGGCTCGGTGACAGTTCGGCCTGGACACTCGACCCGCGCGTCCCGCTGTGGCAGTTCTCCGCCGGCGAAGCCAAGGACCGTGCGGCCGCGGTGGTTTCGAACGAGGTCGCCGGCCGACTGCCGGACACGCCGCACCTGGCCGTGGACGGTTACGTCACCCTGGCGGCCGGTGCCGCCCTCGCCCTGGTCACGGACGGGATCGGCGACGCGTGGGCGGACCGGGCGGGCAACGTCAACGAGTACTTCGCGAACGCCTGGCGCTCGCCGGTCCCGGCCACCCGGTTCACCGCCGACGTCGGCTTCGACGCACCGCAGTGCCTCGACGACCGCACCGCCGTCGTGGTGTGGAACGGCAGCGGGACATGACCGACTCCGATCCCGTCGCCGGCGGCGGCGCCCCGGCGGTGGACCCGCGGGGCTGGGCGTTGCCGAGGACCGTGGGCCTCGGCGATCTCGGACCGCTCGCCGAGCCGATCTCCGAACACAACGGCCAGGCCGTCGCCGTACGGCCGCTGACGGACCATCCGGGCTGGCTGGCCAAGCTCTACCGGCCCGGCCCGCACCAGGAGGACGGCCACCGGATCGACCTGCTGATCTCGGCTCCGGACACGCTGCCGGAGGCGGAGCGGGCGAGCTTGTACGCCGGGACGTGCTGGCCCGCGGCCCGGATCCGCGAGCCCGGCAACCCGGCCGTCGGGTGCGTGATCCCGATGGCGCCCGAGCAGTACCGTTCCGAGCTGCGGCGCGGCAAGTTCAGCGAGCGCCGGTTCCTGGAGATCGACTGGCTGGCGAAGTCCGACGAGTCGATCGGGGGCGTCGGCCTGCCGTGCCCCGGCTTCGAGGGCCGACTGGCTGCCTGCCGCCGGCTGACGGAGCTCGCCGCGATCCTGGAGGGCCTGGGCCTGGTCTACTCGGACTGGTCGTTCTCCAACGCCTTCTGGAGCCCGGAGGGCCGTTCCGTCTACCTGATCGACGTCGACGGCTGCCAGCCGAAGAAGATGCCCGACATCCACCAGCCGAACTGGGCCGACCCGCTCACGCCGCCGGGCTCCGACGCGGACCAGTACACCGACCGCTACCGGCTCGCCCTGCTCGTCGCCAAGTGCCTGACCGGCCGGCGCGACGCGAGCACCTTCCACGGCGTCGCCGCGTCCCACTGGCTGAACCAGCCCGCCGTCTCCGAGGTCCTGCTGGACATGCTGCTCGCGACCGACCGGGAGCGACGGCCCGCGGCCGCCCAGTTGAACCAGGCGCTGAACAACGGGCCCTACCTCAGGGCCGTGCCGCGTCCGACACGTACGCCGCTGCCCCAACTGCCCCCGAAGCAGCCGACGGTGGTGCTTCCGCAGCCCTCGCCGAACGCGATCCCGAAGCCCCCCGCCGTCGCCCGCATCAGCACGGTCGAGGAACAGCAGAAGCCCAAGACCGGGTGGATCTGGGTGCTCGCCTTCGTCGTGATCCTGGTCATCGTCATCGTCATCGCCTCCAACCACTAGCTCAGAGGTGCACACAATGTCACTCTGCCTGCCCACCTACGTGGTGATCGACGCCTCCTCGTCGATGAAGCCGCACGAGGCAGTGCTCAACGCGACCCTCTCGCGTCTGCACTACAACCTGGCGACGAATCCGCGCGTCTCGGAGTTCGCCAGGGTCAGCGTGGTCGCCTTCTCCACCGACGTGCACGTGGTGATCCCGATGTCGGACATGGAGCAGGTCCCGAGCATGCCCGAAGTGATCTGCGGCGGGGGCACCGAGTACGGCAAGGCCTTCGACCAGTTGCGGCAGAGCATCGAACAGGACGTCAGCAGCCTGCGGGCGCAGCAGTACAGCGTGCTGCGGCCGGCGATCTTCTTCCTGACCGACGGCGCCCCGACCGACGCGAGGTGGCAGGAATCCTTCCGCAGGCTGGTGGACCGGAACTGGCCGCGCCACCCGCACGTGATCGCCTACGGCTTCGGCGCCGCCAGGCGCGACGTGCTGAAGGAGGTGGCGACCAAGGCGCTGTTCATCGCCGACGGTTCGGACACCGAGTCGGCGCTGAGCGGGGCGATCACCGGCCTGCTCAACACCCTGATCGCCTCCTCGCAAACCGGTCAGATGCACATCGCCACGGACGTCAAGGGCTTCGAGTACGTGCAGGTCGCCCAGGAATACGTGGACTGAGCGTGGACACCGACCCGCGTACCACGGCGCCCCGGGCGCTGAGGGCCTCCGCCGGGCTGTCCGTGCTGGCCGCGGTGCTGCTCGCCTGCGGCGGCGTGGTCGAGGTGGCGGGCCATCTCAGCGGCCCCTCGACGAACGGGGGCGGAGGCGGCTCGCACCCGGCGACGCCGGTGCCGGTACAACCGACCCCGACCCCGACCCCGACCCCGGCCCCGGCCCCGACCCCGACCCCGACCCCGACCCCGACCTCTGAGGTCTCCTCGCCCGCCGCGGCGCCGTCGCCGAGTTACTCGCCCTCGGCCTCACCCACCCAGCTGCCCGAGCCTACGGCCGCCCCCACCACCACACCGGCGTCTCCTTCGGAGCGTCCTCCAGGGAAAGGGGCATCCCGGACGAAGGCTCCTGTGACGAGGAACGCCGCCCCGTAGCTGCGATACCGGCGCGGCCACGGAGGGGCCGAGCAGCACGGGCAGCCGGCGGGCGGGCCGGGGAGTGGGGCGGGGAGTGCCGTTGATGGTGGTGCTGATGGTGGCGCCGTCACCCGAACGCAGTCGCTTCGGGTTCTCGCGCGGCCCCGGAGTCGCCCGGAAGGCGGCTCCGGGGCGCCTCCTCAAGGCGGATCCGCCGTGGCGTCGGCGGTGCCGGGGCGTCATTCCGGTGGTTTCCGCGGGGCTCGACGCGGGGTCTCGCCTCTCGCCGCGCGGGGGTGCGCACCCCCGCCCCGTCGGTCGGCTGCGCCATCCGGGTAGGCCTCGGCGGGCGGGGTCGGCGGCCCGGGCGGGGGTCCTCGGGGAGGGGCGCGGGGGACGGGGGCTCGCGCCGAAGCCGTCGTCGCGGGGGCCTGCGGTCGACCGGTGGGCGGCGGCGCTCGGTGCGCGGGGGTGGCTGTTTCGAGACGCCGGACGAACGGCACTTGACGGTGGGTCAGTCGAGGAGTCGACCGGGCGGATCCTCGCCCGACCCGGCTCGTCGGGGGGCCGGGCGGGAGGGCCGGAACCGGCTGTCGAGGCGTGGGTCGGGCGGTCCTGTCGGGGGGCCCTTTGCATGCCGAGGACCGTTCGCGGTTGCCGTCCAGAAGCTGCGAGCCGGGGCGTCAGGCGGATACTGGAGATGTGAGAACGGCTCTGGCAGGCACATCCCTGACGTGCCCGCCGCTTAGGGCTGTCTCACGGCAACGGCAGTCTCTGTCGTGCTCCCCGGGTCCGCGCCGTCGGCGTCGGCCGTGGACGTGCGGCGTGCCAATGCAAGGGAAGAAATGGAGTCGTGATGAGTTACTTCAACCGCAGGGACCGCGGTCGCGGACGTGAACGTGACCGTCGCCGCCGTCGCCACGGCCGCCGTCGTCGGTTTGGCTTCTGGTGACAGATAAGGGCGGTCCGGGCTGTGCTTAACAGCCCGGCATGACACCCATCCCTGGGGGCGGGCGGTTACCCCCCCGCCCCCCCCCCCTCGGGGGGGTGCCCCAACCCCCC
>NZ_JBHWIR010000011.1:58266-60563 GCF_042731835.1 Kitasatospora sp. NPDC059817
TGGGGGGGGCCGCGTGTGTGTTTAATACGAGACGGGTGATACCCCCCCCGCACTCCCCCCCCCCCGGGGGGCGGGGGTTAACCCCCCCGGCCCCTCATCCTGAGTGGGGTTCCTCCATGCACGGTGCGACGCCCATGGGGGGTCCGGAGGACCGGGCAGCCGACCGGGCCATCGACCAGGGGCCGGTGGCGGACTCGCCCGTCATCTCGCTGCGTGAGCTGTTCCGGCGGTTCTGGCCGTGGGTCCGACCGGACGTGCGCTGGCTGCCGCTGAGCGCGGTGCTGCTCGTTCTCGGCGCCTTCGGCGAGGTCGTCTCGGTCTGGATGTTCAAGGACCTGATCGACGAAGTCCTGGTGCCGCGGCACTTCGCCGAGTTCTGGCCGCTCGGTGGCACGATGCTCGCCGCGGCCGCGGCGGCGGCGCTGTTCACCTTCGCGGGCACCTACACCGGCACCTGGATCGCCGAGCGCTACCTGCTCCGGCTCCGGACCGGCACACTGGCCCATCTGCACACCCTGCCGCCCGACACCCTGGAGACCCGCTGGCGCGGCGACCTGGTGGCCCGGATGACCGCCGACATCGCGACGATCGAGCAGATGGTCGCGACCGGCCTGGTCGAGGGCGCGGTGGCCTCGACCAGCCTGGTGCTGTTCGCCGGCGCGGCGTTCTACCTGAGCTGGCCCCTCACCCTGGCGGCGCTGATCGTCGCGCCGCTGTTCATCTTCACCACCGGCTTCTTCGGGCGCCGCATCCGCATCCGGGAGCGGCAGGTCCAGCGCCGTGCCGGCGGCGTCACCGCGCTGCTGGAGGAGACGCTGCGCAACGTGGTGGTCACCCGCACCTGCGGCCAGGAGGAGCGCGAGGTCGAGCGGGTGCACCGCGAGGGAAAGGCCCTGCTGGACGCCGAGCTCTCCGCCGCCCGGATGTCCGACCTCTACCAGCCCCTCCTCAACGTCCTCCAGATGCTCGCCGGGCTGGTCGTGGTGGGCGTCGGCGCGCTCCAGGTGATCCGCGGCGAGCTGAGCCTGGGTGGTCTGCTCGCCTTCGCCGCCTTCATGGCGCAGCTGTTCGAGCCGATCCAGCAGCTCGCCGGGCTCGTCCCGCTTGCGGGCGCGGCCTGCGCCTCGGGCGAACGCCTGCTGGAGATCCACGACCTGTCCAGTCCGGTCCGGGAGAGCCCCGCCGCGCGGGACGCCGGCGCGGTCCGCGGCCGGGTCTCCTTCGAGGGCGTCCATGTCGCCTACCCCGGCAGTTACGACGCCCCGGTGCTGTCCGACGTCAGCTTCGACGTCAGCCCCGGCAAGGTTCTGGCCGTCATCGGCCCCAGCGGCAGCGGCAAGTCCACGCTCGCCAAGCTCCTGGTCCGCTTCCTGGACCCGCAGGCCGGTACCGTCCGCCTCGACGGCGCCGACATCCAGGACCTGACCATCGCCTCGCTGCGCGGGGCGATGAGCTTCCTGCCCCAGCAGGCGCAGCTCTTCCACGCGACCATCCGGGACAACATCGCCTACGGCAGGCCCGACGCCCCGCAGGAGGAGATCGAACGCGCCGCCCGCAGCGCCGGCGCCCACGGCTTCATCACCGCGCTGCCGCAGGGCTACGGCACGGTCATCGGCGACGAGGGCTTCCAGCTCTCCGGCGGGCAGGCCCAGCGCGTCGCCATCGCCCGGGCCTTCCTGCGCGGCGCGCCGGTCCTCGTCCTGGACGAACCGACCACCGGCCTGGACCCGAAGACCGTCCAGCAGCTGATCCCCCCGCTGCGCCGCCTGATGGCGGGCCGCACCACGATCCTGATCACCCACGACCCGGCCTTCCTCCCGCTGGCCGACCACGTCCTCACCCTCCAGCCGCCGGACGCCCCGCGCCCCCGCTTCGCGGGATCGGCCGCCGGGCGCCCGGAGGCCGTCGCGGTGAACGCGTCCGAGGCGGGGCTTCCCGGTGAGCGGGGCCACGGGCCCGGGTGACCTTCGCCCCCACCCGAACGGCCGGGATCCGCAGACTGCGGACCCCGGCCGTTCGAGTGCGTGCGGTCAGGAGACGACGATGGTGGTCCGCAGGTAGTAGACGAACGGCGGGCAGGCCGAGCCGCGGTCCGGGAAGGCGCAGCGCCAGATCCAGGTGATGTCGCTCGTCCCGGCGGTGGCCGCGCTGAAGGTCGCGTGCGTGGTGTTGTCGGGGTCGGGGGTGGGGGTGGGGTTGGGGCGCACCCGGGGGGGGGGGGTGGCCCGGGGCGGGGGGGGGCCGGGGCGGGGAGACCGCTCCGTAGGCAGAGAGGCAAACCGTGAGCGCGCGCGCGG
>NZ_JBHWIR010000011.1:60573-67018 GCF_042731835.1 Kitasatospora sp. NPDC059817
CCCCTTTCCCACCCCCACCCCCCAACCCCCAACCCCTGTGGGTCGGGGGGGCTGGTTTTGGTTTAACCTCGCCGGGTGTTGGGGGGGGGGGGCGGGCGGGGGGTCGGCGCCCCCCCCGAGGGCGCGGTCGTCGCCGGGACGGAGGACAGCCAGGTGACGGTGCTGTCGCGGTAGGGCGGCAGGTTGATCTGGACCACGTCACCCGGGTGGACCTGCACGGTCTGGCCGTTGGAGGCGGCGCCGAGGACCACGACGTCGTTCAGGGCCGGCCGCGCCGGGGCCGCTGCGGCGGTGGTGACGGTGCCGGCGGTCAGGGCGAGGACGGCGGCGGGGACTGTCAACAGCCTCAGGATCTTCATGGCACTCCCGGTACTCGAAGGTTCACGGAAACGGAGGTTCGCGTGGAACGGCGGTGCAGGGTGCGGAGGTTCCGGCCTCCCGTCTATCCGGTGCGGGCGGCCCGGCCGATGGCGCGGAGCCGCCCGGGAGGGAAACCTCCGGCCAAGGATGTCCACATCTGCCGCCTCCGGCAAGGCGCGTGACGATCCGTCAGGCGCTCGTTACTCCGAGCCGCCGAGGCCCCGGCCCTCGGGCCGTCAGTCCCGGCGGCGGGCCGCCATCCAGACGTAGACCAGGATCCCGGCGAACAGGAACAGCACGCCCTGGTAGACGGCCGCGTAACCGGCGCCGGCCACCAGCCACAGGGAGAAGCCGAAGGCGCCCAGGCCCAGCACCGCGTCCCGGGCGAGCCGGCCCCCGGAGACCTTGTCGGGCATGCCGCGCACCAGCCAGTACAGCTGCGCGGCGGTGGAGAGCAGGTACGGGACGGTCGCGGTGAAGGTGGTGACCAGCACCAGGATGTTGAACGCGCCCTTGGCGCCGGTGGCGAAGTTGAGGATGGTCAGCACCGAGGCCAGCGCGACGCTGGTCACGACGCCGAACACCGGGACGCCGCGCCGCTCCTTGGCGAAGGCGGCCGGGAACAGCCCGTCCTTGGCGGCCGCGTACGGCGCCTGGGCGGCCAGCAGCGTCCAGCCGTTGAGCGCGCCGGTCATCGAGACGAGCGCGGCGACGGCGATGGCCGTGCCGCCCCACGTGCCGCCGAACATGGCGTCCACGGCGTCCGAGAACGGCGCGGTGGAGTGGATCAGCCGGTCGTGGGCGACGGTGCCGAAGACCGCGAGCGTGCCCAGCAGGTAGACCACCGCCGCACCGGCCGTGCCGAGCACGCTGGCCCGCCCGACGTTGCGCTCCGGATCGCGGACCTGGCCGGCGCTCATCGCGGCCGACTCCACGCCCAGGTAGCTGAAGAGCAGGATGGCCGCGGCCGCCGTCATCCCGCCGGCCCAGCCGTGCCCGGTGGCGTCGAAGGGGCCCAGGTTGCGCGCGTCGAAGAAGCCCAGACCGCCCACCGAGACCAGCAGCAGCGGGATGAACTTGAGGACGGTGGAGACGAGTTGGACGGCGCCGACGTAGCGGGTGCCGGCCAGGTTCGCCAGCGCGGGCAGCCACTGGAAGGCCATCGCGGCGGCGATGCTGAGCCCGATGGAGTGGCCGACGGGCAGCAGCACGTCGAGATAGCCGACGGCGGCGACCGCGAGCGCGGCGTTGCTGACCCAGGTGGTGATCCAGTACGACCAGGCCGACAGGAACCCGGCGAAGTCCCCGAAGGCCTCCCGGGCGTAGACGTAGGGCCCGCCGGTGCGCGGGTTGCGGCGCGCGAGCTGCCCGAAGACGAGCGCGAGGGCGATCGCGCCCACGGTCAGGACGACGAAGGAGACCAGGCTGACCGTCCCGTAGGGGGCCACGGCGGCGGGGATCATGAAGATGCCGCCGCCGATGATGTTGCCCATCACCAGGGCGGTGGCGGTCGGCAGGCCGAAGCGGCCGCCCTTGCGGGGTGTCGCGGTGACCGCTTCCGGCGTCTGCGGCGGGCTCGGTCGGGTCGCCTGCCGGGGTGCGGCCGGGCTGGTCTGCATGAGGGTGGTGCGCCTTTCGTGGTCCTGCTCGTGCTCGGTGGAGCCACCGTTCATGCTCGAACCGGGTGGCGCTCTGTACCAAATCGATGGGATTTGTTCAGTCGGCCTGGCATGTCACCGCAAGACTTGCGGTTCCGCGCCGGTCGGACGGGCACTCGTCCTGCGCCGCTCCGGCGGGCACTCGTCCTGCGCCGGTCGGACGGGCGCTCGTCCAGTGCCGGTTCGGCGCGGCCGTTCGGCGTGCGGCCGGGTGTCCGAGGGCGTTCACCCGGGGGAGGGATGTCGTCACCCGGATGCCTCAGCCGGGTTGCGGCGTGCCGCTGCGCGTGCGCGTTCGTGTGCAAACGTTGGCCCGGCGCCTCCCCGTGGGGCGTCGCCCAGCCTGCGGGCGGTCGACGTGGCCGGTCGGGGGCGCGGGTCAGAGGACCAGAGACGAACTAGGGGACAGTAGATGTCGCTTCGTGGGAAGATCCGCAAGCTCGCGGTGATCGTGGCCGTGACGGGTGCGGCCGTGGTGGCCGTGCCGACCTCGGCCATGGCGTTCGGCCACACTCCGGTGCCGTCCTCCGGGCAGGGCCTGGAGTCCGGTTCGGCGGGTGTCGGCCTGTTCGGCCCGCACGCCAACTGGTTCAACTACCACGAGCACAGCGAGGGCTGATCCGTCCGAGCTCGGAGCCCGGGGGCCGCTGTGGGCCTCCGGGCTCACGGCTGTCCGCGCGGCGAGGCGCGGTGCGGTGCCGTGCGGCGCGCTGCCGGACCGGTCGGGCGGATCGGGCGGGCCGGTCGGGGCGGCGGCCCGAGCAGGTCAGGACGGTCGGGCGGGGGCGGCGGCCCGCTCGCGCAGTTCCTTCAGTACGGCGATGTCCATCGCGTGCCCGGTGCCGTCCCCGCCGTGCTTGCGGTCCGGGGTCTCCACCAGCAGCGGGACACCGGCCGTCTCCGGGTGCTCGAACAGCTCGCGGAACGGTTCCGCGCCGATCATCCCGGCGCCGATGTTGGCGTGCCGGTCCTTGCGCGCGCCGACGACGTCCTCGGAGTCGTTGGCGTGGATCAGCCGCAGCCGGCCCGGCCCGGCCGCCGACGCCAGGGCGTCCAGCGCGGCCGTCACCCCGCCCGGTACGGCCAGGTCGTGCCCGGCGGCGAAGGCGTGGCAGGTGTCCAGGCAGACGCCGACCTTCGGGTGCCCGTCCAGCGCCTCGACGTACTCGGCGAGCTCCTCCAGCCGGGAGCAGAGCGAGCTGCCCTGGCCCGCCGTCGGCTCCAGCAGCAGCCAGGGCGCGTCCTCGCCGAGGGCGTCCAGTTCGTCCAGCAGCGGCCGCACGTCGGCCCGGACCTGTGCCATCGCCTCGGCCCGCCGGGAGCCGCCGCCGGGCGCCGTGCCGACCGCCGAGCCGGTGTGCAGGACGACGCCCAGTGCGCCGATCGCGTGGCCGCGGCGCAGCGAGTGCCGCAGCGAGTCGGCCGAGCGCTCGCGGGTGGCCGGGTTGTCCGAGCCGAAGTTGATCAGGTACGGCGCGTGCACCCAGGCGGGGAGTCCCTGCTCGGCGCAGGCCGCCCGGAACTCCTCGTCCTGCGCGGGGTTGCCCGGCGGAGTGGCCCAGCCGCGCGGGTTGGCCACGAACACCTGCACGGTCTCGGCGCCGACCCGGCGCGCGTACGCCAGCCCCGTGCCGGCCAGCCCGCGGGCGGCCACCGGGACGTGCGCGCCGACCGGGTTGCGGAGGGTGCCGAGGGGCGCTGCGGGTGCGGTGGTCATGGCCCCGAGGATGTCACGCCGCCGGCCGGCGGTGGCACGCGGCCCGGCCGGCGGTGCCGGGGGTGGTGCCGGGGTCGGTCCGGTGGCGTGCCGTGGGGGGGGGGGGGCGGGGGGGCCCGCCCCCCCCCCCCCCGCGCCACGCCGGGCCGTCCCACCACCGGCCGACGCCCCGTCAGTCCCGCAGCCCAGCCCTGGTGGCGGGCCCACCCGGCGGCCCATAGCGTCGAGTCGGCCGCACCCACCGGCCGTCACTGCCCAAGCACACCGTGTAAGAACAGACACCGCGTACCTAGCGCGCTGCCCGGCAGGCTCCGGCCGCACACCGGCGAGCGCGCCGGAAAGAACAGGTCACCACTCATGCCCACGCGACGGGTCCACCACTTCGCCGCGGCCACCGCCGCCGCCACCGCCCTGACCACCGTCCTCGCCACCCTGGCCGCCGCGCCCGCGGCCCACGCCGCCGACGGCCTGCACGTCGTCCAGCCGGGCGAATCGATTCAGCAGGCCGTCGACGCCGCCCTCCCCGGCGACACTGTCCAACTGCTCGCCGGCACCTACCCCGGCAGCGTCCGCATCACCACCCCGGGCCTCACCCTGCGCGGCGCCGGCGCGGACAGCGTGATCACCCCCGGGGACGGCACCGAGAACGCCTGCGCTACCGCCGGACACGGCCTCTGCGTGGACGGCACCGAGGCGGCCCCGCTGTCTGACGTCACCATCGAGACCCTCGCCGTCACCGGCTTCCGCAAGAACGGCATCGACGCCAGCGGCACCACCGGCCTGACCGTGCGCGACACCTACGTCCACGACAACGCCCAGCAGGGCATCAGCCAGGAGATCTCCACCCGGGCCCGGATCGTCGGCAACCGCGCGACCCGCAACGGCCAGTCCGGTGTCTTCCTCGCCAACTACGCCTACCGCGAGGGCGGCGCGCCCGACACCGGGGGCACCGTCGTGGAGGGCAACGAGCTGACCGAGAACCGGGTCGGCGTCACCGTCCGCCGACTGCGCGGGCTGGCCGTCCAGGACAACGAACTCCGCGGCAACTGCGCCGGCGTCTTCGTGGTCGGCGACGAGGGCGTGCCCCGGGCCGGGGACCTCGACGTGCGGCGCAACCGGGTCGTCGCCAACAACATGTTCTGCCCGGCCAACCCGCGGCTGGGCGCCATCCAGGGCGCGGGCATCGTGCTCACCGGGGTCGAGGACACCCGGGTCACCGACAACGAGGTCCACGACAACGTCGGCAGCTCGGACTTCTCCGGCGGGATCGTCCTCTTCAAGAGCGCCGTCGGCGTCCCCAACGCCCGCAACACCGTCGCCGACAACCACCTGAGCGGCAACAGCCCGGCCGACATCGCCGACCGCGACACCGGCGAGAACGCGTTCGCCCGCAACACCTGCGCGCGGTCCGATCCGTCCGGCCGCTGCTGAACCGCGGCACCCGCACCCGGTACGACCCGCACCTGGTACGAACCGCTCCCGGCACGCGCCCCCGGCACCCCCGCCCCCGTCGACAAGGAAGACCTCCCATGACCATCGCACCGCCCCCCACTCCCCAGGCCGCGATGCGCCTGCGCGAGCTCGTCTTCGGCGCCGCCTGCGCCGCCGCCGTCCGCGCGGCCGCCCGGCTCGGCGTCGCCGACGTGCTCGGCGACACCCCGACCAGCGTCACCGAACTCGCCGCCGCCCTCGACACCGAGCCCCTGCCGCTGTGCCGCCTGCTGCGCGCGCTCACCTGCTACGGCATCTTCTCCGAGACCTCCGACGACCGCTTCGAGCACACCGAGATGTCCCGCCTGCTGCGCGAGGACGCCCCCAACTCGCTGCGCTACATCTCCCTCTGGTGCACCGAGCCGTGGACCTGGGAGGCCTGGCCCAAGCTGGACGAGGCGGTCCGCTCCGGCCGCAACGTCTTCCCCGAGCTGTTCGGCAAGGAGTTCTTCGACTACCTGCACAGCGACGCGGGCGACTCCGCGAAGGTCTTCGACAAGGCGATGACCGCCTCCAGCCGGCAGTCCGCCCACGACCTCGCCGAGTACCTGGACCTCACCGGCGTCGACTCGGTGGCGGACATCGGCGGCGGCCAGGGGCACGTGCTGGCCAGCCTGCTGGAGAAGCACCCGGCGCTGCACGGCACCCTGCTCGACCTGCCCAAGGTGGTCGCCGGCGCCGAACCCCGGCTCCAGGACGGCGGCGCCTTCTCGGCCCGCGCCCGGCTGGTGCCCGGTGACTGCCGGGTGGAGATCCCGGTCCGCGCCGACCTCTACATCATCAAGAACATCCTGGAGTGGGACGACGAGAGCACCCGCCGCACCCTCGCCAACGTGGTCGCCGCGGCCCGGCCCGGCGCCCGCGTCGTGGTGGTGGAGAACCTGGTCGACGACAGCCCGTCGATGCGCTTCACCACCGCGATGGACCTGATGCTGCTGCTCAACGTCGGCGGGGCCAAGCACTCCAAGGAGAGCATGGTGCGGCTGATGGAGGACGCCGGACTGGACGTCGCGGACGTCCACCCGGTCAACCCCTACCTGCACGCCTTCGAGGCCACCGTGCGCGGCTGAGCACCGGCCCGCACGCGAACGACCGCCGTCCCCCCGAAGTTGGGGGCGGCGGGGGGTGGCGGGCGCTGGCCGCCTCCGCCGCCCCCGACCGGCTCGACGCCCCCCCCCCCACCCACCCCCCCCCCCCGTCCGTGGTCACCAGGTAGAGC
>NZ_JBHWIR010000011.1:67028-72951 GCF_042731835.1 Kitasatospora sp. NPDC059817
CCCGGCAAAACACCCACCCCCCCCATGCGGCCCCCCGGGGCCGGGTTTCCCCCCGGCCCCCCCGCCACCCCCCCCCGCACCCCGGTATGTTGGGGGCGGCGGTCGTTCGCGTTGCCGGTCAGGCCGGGTGCGAGGAATCCAGGTGCGCGAAGACCACCACGTTGTCCGAGTAGTCCTTCTGGCCCTTGTCGTACGTACCGCCGCAGGTGATCAGCCGCAGCTGGGCGTCGGGCGTCTGGCCGTACACCTTGTCGTCCGGGAAGGCGTTCTTGGGGAAGGCCTCCACCGAGTCCACCGAGAACACCGCGACCGTGCCGTCCGCGCGCCCCACCTCGATCTGCTGGTCCGGTTGCAGCTGGCTCAGCATCACGAACACCGCCGGGCCCGTGGTGGTGTCCACGTGCCCGGCGACCACCGAGCTGCCGAGCTCGCCCGGGGAGACACCGTCCCGGTACCAGCCGACCAGGTTGTCGTCGTCCGGCGGCGGCGCGGTGAGCTGGCCCTCCGGATTGAGCGTCAGCTCGGTGAACGGGGCGTCGACGCCGATCTGCGGGATCCGCAGCCGGGTCGGGTTGGCGCGGCCCAGCGACGGTGGCGCAGGGGCCGGGTCCTGGGCGGCCTCCGCAGGGGCCTCCGCGGGGGCGTCCGCAGGGGCCTCCGCGGGGGCGTCCGTGGGGGCGTCCGCGGGGGTGGTGGCCGGTGGGGACGGGCGGGGGGTGGCCGGCGCGACGATCGCCGGGGGACGGATCACGCCGGACGCCGAGTTGGCTTTCGGCGTGGTGTCGACCGAGTTGTACATCAGCAGCAGACCGACCGCCGCCGCACCGATGCCGGTGCGCAGCAGTCGGGACATTCCAGGGACGGGACCGCCCATCGCTCCTCTTTCTCCATTCCCATGCGCAGCCGGGCCGGTGACGGCCCGAAAAGGTCCAGAAGGTCCAAAACGACCCGCCGCCCCCGTGCGCGCCGCCCTGGTGGGGAGGCGCGTGGGGGCGGCGTCAGATGCCGGACGTCAGATGGTGGCGCCGGTGTTGCGGCGGTTGCGGCGCAGCGCGTACGCGCCGGCCCCGAGGCCGCCGATCAGGAGGACGGCGCCGGAGGCGAGGCCGCCACCGGACAGCGTGGTGCCGGTCTCGACCATCGCCAGGCCGCCACCGCCGGCGTGCACGCCGCCGTGCGGGCCCTTGCGGCCGTGCTCGCCACCACGGCCGTGCTCGCCGCCGCGGCCCTCGCCGCCCTTGTCGCCGCCGCGGCCCTCGCCGCCCTTGTCGTCGCCACGGCCTTCGCCGCGGCCGTGCTCGTCGCCACGGCCCTCGCCGCGGCCGTGCTCGTCGCCACGGCCCTCGCCGCGGCCGTGCTCGTCGCCACGACCCTCGCCGCGGCCGTGCTCGTCGCCGCGACCCTCGCCGCGGCCGTGCTCGTCGCCACGGCCTTCGCCACGGCCGTGCTCGTCGCCACGGTCGTCGCCGCGACCGTGCTCGTCGCCGCGGTCGGACTGGTCCTGCGAGGTGAGGCTCTTCGCCTGGTCGGCGGAGCCGTCGGCGAAGGCCATGGGGGTGCCGACGGTGAGAACGGCGGCGACAGCCGCCCCGGCGAGCAGAGTGCGTGCAGAACGCATGAGGTTGATCCTTCCGATACACAGGCCCGCGATCGCCGGCACGGCGCCGGACAAGGGAATTCGTGGGAACTGCGTCTGATTCACCGTCAACCACCGCGACGTCCGCCGCCACCGGAGAGTGGCGACTTGGGTACGGACTGTGCTCGATTCGAGTGGAGTCCCGGCCCGGTTCACCCGGGTGCCCCAGTGAGACGGGTGAAAAGGATTCGCGGCGGTCCGGGCCGAGTCGGTCCTGTGCTGACGGCGTGTCGGTCCGTCCCGAAGGCGCTGACGCCGCGTCGGGCGGGTCCGGGACGATGCTGACGCCGCGTCGGGCAGGCCCGGGAAGGCGCTGACGCCACGTCGGGCGGCTCGGATGGTGCTGACGCGCCGTCGGGCGGGCGTGGGTGGCACTGACGCCGCGTCGGGCGGGCTCGGGCGGCGCTGACGCCACGTCCGATCGGGCCGGACACGCACGTGGGGCCGGCGCCCCCCCGGGGGCGCGGGGGGGCCCCCCCGTCGCTGCTCGCAGCCGTCGCTGCTCGCAGCCGTCACTACTCGGCGGCCGCCCAGCGCTTCTCCACCCGCGCCAGCTTCCAGTAGGCGATCGCCGCGGCCCAGACCACCACGAACAGCCCGGCGATCGCGTAGCCGACGTTGTCCAGCGAGATGCCCGCGATCCAGCCGGTGACCGGGTCGGTCAGATCGAGCTTCTCGTGCAGCACGCCGACCAGCTCGATGGTGCCGATGACGAAGGCCACCGCGATCGACAGCCCGGTGATCGTCAGGTTGTAGTAGACCTTCCGGACCGGGTTGGCGAAGGCCCACTGGTACGCGAAGTTCATGAACGTCCCGTCCAGGGTGTCGAACAGGCTCATCCCGGCCGCGAACAGCAGCGGCAGGCAGACGATCGCGTACCAGGGCAGCCCGGCCGCCGCGCCCGACCCGGCCATCACCATCAGGGTGACCTCGGTCGCGGTGTCGAAGCCCAGCCCCAGCACCATGCCCACCGGGAACATCTGCCCGGGCCGGGTGATCGAGCGGGTCGCCCGGTTCAGCACCCGGGCCATGAAGCCGCGCGAGTTGAGGTGCTCCTCCAGCTGCGCCTCGTCGTACGACCCGGCCCGCATCGCCCGGAACACCTTGAGGATACCGAGCAGCGCGGCCAGATTGAGCGCGCCGATCAGGTAGAGGAACACGCCGGAGGCCGTCGTGCCGACCATCCCGAGCCACTTGTGGGTGGTCGAGTCGTCGTCCATCAGCGTGCTGGCCAGCTGCGCGCCGCCCGCCACCAGGGCGGCCATCAGCACCACCATCGAGGAGTGCCCGAGGGCGAACCAGAAGCCGACCGAGACCGGCCGCTTGCCGTCCGCCATCAGCTTGCGGGTGGTGTTGTCGATCACCGCGATGTGGTCGGCGTCGAAGGCGTGCCGCATGCCGAGGGTGTACGCGGTGATCCCCAGGCCCACGCCGAAGACCTGGGTGCCGACCGCGTAGTTGTGGGGCGCGACCAGGAAGATGAGCGTCCCGAACGCCACCACGTGCATGGCCAGGATCACCCCCATCAGCCCGGCCGTGCGGACGGTGTCCTCGCGCTTCCAGCGGAACGTGGGCAGCACGGACGGTGTCGCCGGCGCCTCGGCGGCGGCGGTTTCGGGCAGGGTCATTCGGGTCACGCTCCAGCACCTCGTGGAAACACTTCGTGAGATGCCGTGGCCGGTCTCCTGGCTTACGGGGGTCCCGTACCCGCCTTCCCAGGTGCGCGAGGCTCCCAGTGGCGTCGTGGGTACGGACGTCTCTCCATCGTCGACGATCACGATGGCCCGATCACAGTGGCGAGGGCCGCTCCGGACTGGGACCCCTGAGGATCCGTCACCGGTCTTCCCGAGCACCACGGCGGGGAACACCGTAGGGGCCAGGACCCACCCTTGCAAGGCTGCGCACCTGCGCAGGTGTCCAGGATCACAGGCCCCCTCCTGCAACAATGTGCGCATGCATCTCGTACCGGCCGACCGCGCGGGCCACCGCACCATCGACGGACACCGGGTCTGCGAGGCCATCGCCGCGATCGGCGACCCCGCGCACGTCCGCACCTGGGCCGAGCGGTTCTCCCTGCTCGCCGACCCCGGGCGGCTCGCCCTCCTGCTCGCCCTCCACCGGGCCGGCCCGCTCGCCGTCTCCGACCTCGCCGTCGCCACCGGCATGCGCGACCCCGCCGTGTCCCAGGCCCTGCGGCTGCTCCGCACCGCGGGCGTGGTCACCGGGGACAAGGACGGGAGAGTCGTGCGCTACCGGCTCGTGGACGAGGCCATGCGCCCCCTCCTCGACGCGTGCGCCGCCGCCGAACACCACGAGCCCACCGCGGCCGTCGGCTGACCGGCCCCCCGGAGGACACGCCGGGGCCCGGCCGGAGCAACCGCGGACCCGGTCAGGCCGCCTGGCAGGTGGGGCACCAGAAGAGGTTGCGCGCGGCGTGCTGCTCCGCCCGGACGTCGGTGCCGCAGACCAGGCAGGGCATCGCGGCCCGCCGGTAGACGTACACCTCGCCGCCGTGGTCGTCGACGCGCGGCGGGCGGCCCATCGCCTCGGGGGTGTGCTCGGGCCGGACGGTGTCGATCCGGCCCGCGCCGACGCCCTCGTGCATCAGGGCGACCAGGTCGGCCCAGATCGCGTCCCACTCGCCCCGGGTGAGGTCGCGGCCGGCGCGGTACGGGTTGATCCCGTGGCGGAACAGCACCTCGGCCCGGTAGACGTTGCCCACCCCGGCCAGCACCTTCTGGTCCATCAGCAGCGCGGCGACGGTCGTCCGGCTCGCCGATATCCGGCGCCAGGCGGCCTGCGGATCGGCGTCGGCGCGCAGCGGGTCGGGGCCCAGCCGGGCGGCGACGGCGGCCTTCTCCGCGCCGGTGACCAGCGCGCAGGTGTTGGGGCCGCGCAGGTCGGCGTAGCCGTCGTCGTTGGCCAGCCGCAGCCGGACCAGGCCGACCGGCTCGGGCGCGGGCCCGGTGCCGAAGGCGAAGCCGCCGTAGAGGCCGAGGTGGACGTGCACCCAGCCGCCCTCCTCGAAGCCGAGGAACAGGTGCTTGCCGACGGCTTCGGCCGCGGTGAGCAGCTGCCCGTCGATGGCCTTGGCCTCGTCGGCGAACCGGCCCTGCGGGCTGGACACCTCGACCGGGCGGCCGCCGAAGGCCTTCCGGTTCTCGGCGGCGAGGCGGTGGATGATGTGGCCTTCCGGCACGGGCGTCAGCTCCCCCGGGGTGGTTCGACAGGACCCGCACATCATCGCAGTCGGCACCGACAGCGCCGGATCGTCGCAGGTCAGCGGACCGGCATGCCCATCAGCCGGGCCAGGATGACGCGGTCCAGCTCGGCGGCGGTGCCGGCCACGTCCAGGTACGAGTTGTCGATGATCGGCAGCCCGGAGTTGTACCAGCCGGCCATCCGGCCGTGGATCCGCGCCACCTCCTCGTCACCGAGCCGCCGGGTGCCGCCGCGCCGGGCGTTGCGGTGCAGAACGGAGTCCAGGCTGGGCAGCAGCACGACCGGGATCATGCCGGGGCCGATGTGCCGCTTCCAGCCGCCGAGGCCGATGGCCGGGCGGTCCGGGAAGACGGCGTCGTCGATGATGCAGGAGATGCCGTTGGCGAGGTAGTTGCGGCAGGCGAAGCCGCAGGTGCGGCGGGCCAGCCGGTACTGCGCCTCGGAGGCGTTGTTCCAGCCGGACTGCGGGTTGGCGAAGCCGGACTGCACCCACTCGCGGACGTCGTCCAGGCTGATGTGCGCGGTCGGGCTGGGCCGGCGCTCGGCCCAGTACCGGGCGACGGTGGTCTTGCCCGCCCCGGCCGGGCCGATCAGCAGGACGGCGATCGGACTGGCGGGCGCGTGCCGCTGCGGCGGGTGGGCGGGGAGTTGCACGGGCGCGCCGGAAGGCAGCACGAAGTGCCCGGTGGCCCCGACGGGGACCGGCGCACTGGGCGCGGGCGCGGGTGCGGCCGGAGCGGGCGCGGAGACAGGAGCCGGAGCGGGCGGCACGGGAGCAGGCGGCACCGGAACGAGCGGCACCGAAGCGGCCGGAGCGGGCGGCACCGGCGGCGGCGCGGCGGCCCCCGACGGCTGCGGCCCCGGCGGAGCGGCGGGACGCGGCGGGACGTGCCCACCCCCGGCGTACTGCGTCACGGTCACCTCCCGACACCTCTCAGCGGGGAGACTACACGGCGGCCCGGCGGGGGGGGCGCGGCGCCCCCCCGGGCCGGGCCCCGCCCGCCGCCGGGGGGGGGTTGGTGGGGCGGGGGGGCCGGGCGCCCCCGCGGAGACGCCCGGCCCAGA
>NZ_JBHWIR010000011.1:72961-80780 GCF_042731835.1 Kitasatospora sp. NPDC059817
GTCCGCCGCCGGGCCGCTGACCAGGCGTCAGCGCGTGGTGAGTTGCTCGGCCAGGGCGCGCAGGGCCAGCTCGTACGAGCCGAGCCCGAATCCCGCGATGGTGCCGGAGGCCACCGCGGCGATCACCGAGGTGTGCCGGAAGGTCTCCCGGGCGTACGGGTTGGAGATGTGCACCTCGATCAGCGGCGCGGTGCGCTGCGAGGCGGCGTCCCGCATCGCGTACGAGTAGTGCGTGAACGCGCCCGGGTTGATCACCACGGGCACCTTGCCGTCGGCCGCCTCGTGCAGCCACTCCACCATCTGCTGCTCGGAGTTGGTCTCGTGCACCTCGACCTCGAAGCCGAACTCCTTGCCGAGCGCGGTGCAGCGCTCGACCAGCCCGGCGTAGGAGGTGGCGCCGTAGACGTCCGGCTCGCGGCTGCCGAGCCGTCCGAGGTTGGGGCCGTTGAGCACCATGACCCTGGTCACGCCGAGACCTCCGCGTAGGCGGCGACCAGCAGGGACGGGTCGGGACCCTCCAGGACGGAGGTCTTGCCGAGGCCGTCCAGGACGATGAAGCGGATCAGGTCGCCGCGCGACTTCTTGTCGATCTTCATGGCGTCCAGCAGCTTCGGCCAGGCGTCCGCCTGGTAGCGCAGCGGCAGCCCGACGGAGGCCAGCACGGTGCGGTGCCGGTCGGCCGTCTCGTCGTCCAACCGGCCTGCCAGGCGGCCGAGTTCGGCGGCGAAGACCATGCCGATGGAGATCGCGGCGCCGTGCCGCCACTTGTAGCGCTCGTTGCGCTCGATGGCGTGGCCGAGGGTGTGGCCGTAGTTGAGGATCTCGCGCCGGCCGGACTCCTTGAGGTCCCCGGAGACCACGTCGGCCTTGACCTGGATGGCGCGGCGGATCAGCTCGACGGTGTGCCGGCCGTCCGGGGTCTTGGCGCCCTCCGGGTCGGCCTCGATCAGGTCGAGGATGGCCGGGTCGGCGATGAAGCCGCACTTGATGACCTCGGCGAGGCCGGAGACGTAGTCGTGCTTGGGCACGGTCGCCAGGGTGTCGAGGTCGGCCAGCACGCCCACCGGCGGGTGGAAGGCGCCGACCATGTTCTTGCCCTCGGCGATGTTGATGCCGGTCTTGCCGCCGACGGCCGCGTCGACCATGCCGAGCAGCGTGGTGGGCATGGAGATCCAGCGGACGCCGCGCAGCCAGGTGGCGGCGACGAAGCCGGCCAGGTCGGTGGTGGCGCCGCCGCCGAGGCCGACGACGACGTCGCTGCGGGTGAAGCCGGTCTGCCCGAGCACCGACCAGCAGTACGCGGCGACCTCGGCGCTCTTGGCGTCCTCGGCGTTGGGCACCTGCAGCGCGATCGCCTCGTAGCCCTCGCCGAGCAGGTCCTCGCGGATGGCGTCGGCGGTGGCGGCCAGCGCCTCGGGGTGGATGATCGCGACCCGCTTGGCGCGGGTGCCGATCAGCGGCGCCAGCTCGCCGAGCAGCTGGTGCCCGATCAGCACGTCGTACGGGTCGTGGCCGGCGCTGCCGCCGACGTGAATCCTGACGATGGGGTCAGTCATGGGGGGTCTTCAGCTCCAGTGCTTCCAGTACGGCGTCCGCGACCTGCTCGGGGGTGCGGCCGGCGGTGTCGACGACGGCGGTGGCCACCTCCAGGTAGAGGGGCCGGCGGGCCTCCATCAGCTCGCGCCAGCGGGCCCGCGGGTTGATGGCCAGCAGCGGGCGCGGGGCGTCCAGGCCGACCCGCTTGACCGCGTCCGCCAGCGGGACCTCCAGGAAGACGACCGGCAGTTCGCGCAGCAGGGCGCGGGTGGCCTCGGCCATCACCGCGCCGCCGCCGAGCGCCAGGACGCCGTCGTGCTCCGTGGCGCCCGTGCGCACGGCCCGGACCTCCAGCTCGCGGAAGTGCGGCTCGCCCTCGTCGATGAAGATCTCCGGGATGGGCTTGCCGGCCAACGCCTCGATGTCGGCGTCGGTGTCCCGGAAGCCGACGCCCAGGCGCTCGGCCAGGGCCCGCCCGACGGTGGACTTGCCACTGCCGGGCGGGCCGACCAGCACAACGACCGGAACGGTCATCGGATGATCAGGTTGTCGAGGTAGCCCTGCACGTTGCGGCGGGTCTCGGAGACGTGGTCACCGCCGAACTTCTCGCTCACCGCGTCGGCCAGCACCAGCGCGACCATCGCCTCGGCGACGATCCCGGCGGCCGGCACGGCGCAGACGTCCGAGCGCTGGTGGTGCGCCTTGGCCGGCTCGCCGGTGCGCACGTCCAGGGTCTGCAGCGCCCGCGGCACGGTGGCGATCGGCTTCATGGCGGCACGCACCCGCAGCACCTCGCCGGTGGTCAGGCCGCCCTCGGTGCCGCCGGAGCGGCCGGAGGTGCGCTTGACGCCCTCGGGGGTCGGGACGATCTCGTCGTGCGCCTGCGAGCCGGGCACCCGGGCCAGCTCGAAGCCGTCGCCGACCTCGACGCCCTTGATCGCCTGGATGCCCATCAGCGCGGCGGCCAGCCGGGCGTCCAGCCGGCGGTCCCAGTGCACGTGCGAGCCCAGACCCACCGGCACGCCGTACGCGAGCACCTCGACCACGCCGCCGAGGGTGTCGCCGTCCTTGTGGGCCTGGTCGATCTCGGCGACCATCGCCTTCGACGCGTCGGCGTCCAGGCAGCGGACCGGGTCGGCGTCCAGCCGCGCCTCGTCCGAGGGCAGCGGCAGCACACCGGCCGGGGCCTTGGCGGCGGCCAGCTCGACCACGTGGCTGACGATCTCGATCCCGCAGGTCGCCTTCAGGTACGCGCGGGCGACGGCACCGAGCGCGACCCGGGCGGCCGTCTCACGGGCGCTGGCGCGCTCCAGGATCGGACGGGCCTCGTCGATCGAGTACTTCTGCATGCCGGCCAGGTCGGCGTGGCCGGGGCGGGGGCGGGTGAGCGCCTCGTTGCGGGCCAGACCGGCCAGCACCTCGGGGTCGACCGGGTCGGCCGACATGACCTGCTCCCACTTCGGCCACTCGGTGTTGCCGACCATGACCGCCACCGGGCTGCCCATGGTCTCGCCGTGCCGGACGCCGCCGAGGAACGTCACCTCGTCCTGCTCGAACTTCATCCGTGCGCCGCGACCGTAACCGAGCCGGCGGCGCGCCAGCGCGTCGGCCACCACCGCGGTGGTGACCGGTACACCGGCGGGCAGGCCCTCCAGCGTCGCGACGAGTGCGGGGCCGTGCGACTCCCCCGCCGTCAGCCAGCGCAACGTACCCAACGGAGCTCCTTCATCAGCGGACCGGCCACGGCACCTGCCGGGGCCCGCCCGGGCGTGCCTTTTCCCCTGAATCCTTTCACGTCCCGGCGGCACCCGGAGGCCCAGTCCGCGTGACGGACGGTGGTCGGTCAGTCGGCGGGACGGTGGTCGGCACGATTCCGGCCAGCCGGCCGGGCGGTGGCCGGCGCGATCCGGCCACCGGCGCGGGCTCAGCGCCCGGCGAGGGCCTTCTCGCCCGCCTCGCGCATCGCCGCCAGCGGCCCCGGCGCCCGCCCGGTGAAGGCCTCGCTCTGCAGCACCGCCTGGTGCACCAGCAGGTCCAGCCCGCCCAGGACGGTCGCCCCGCGCGCGGCGCAGGCGGCGGCCAGCGCCGTCGGCCACGGGTGGTACAGCACGTCGAACAGCGCCCCCGGCGCGGCGGGCAGCGCCCCGGCGAAGGCGTCGGTCGCACCGACCGGCGTGGTCGAGACGGTCAGCGGCCGCGCCAGCGCCTGCGCGCCGAGCTCCCAGTCGGCGGTGCGCACGGCGACGCCCAGCCGCTCGCCCAGCTCCGCCATCTCCCGGGCCCGCTCCGCGCTGCGCACGTAGACGGTCACCTCGCCGGTGCAGACCTGGGCCAGCGCCGCCAGCGCCGAGGAGGCGGTGGCCCCGGCACCCAGCACGGCCGCGGCCGGCACCTCGGTGATGCCGCGCTCGCGCAGCGCGTTCACCAGCCCGGGGACGTCGGTGTTGTCCCCGGTACGCCGCCCGTCGGCGGTGAACACCACGGTGTTCACCGCGTCCACCGCGCGGGCCGTCGCGCTGACCTCGTCCAGCAACGGGATGATCGCCCGCTTCAGCGGCATGGTCAGCGACAGCCCGGCCCACTCGGCCTCGTCCAGCCCGGCGAGGAAGCCGGGCAGGCCGGCCTCGTCGACCTCGAAGCGGTCGTAGCGCCAGCCGTCCAGCCCGAGCGCCGCGAAGGCGGCCCGGTGCAGGTCCGGCGAGAGCGAGTGGGCGATCGGCGAGCCGAGGACGGCGGCCCGGTGCTTGCTGGTCAACGCTGCTCCTCCGTGAACGGCGGTGCGGTGGCGGCTACTTGGTGGTGCAGTGGAGACCGACCTTGTCGAAGCCCTGGCCCGCCGCCCGGCAGTACGCCTCGACGTTGGCGGCGTGCTCCTTGTCCGTGTCGGCGAAGAGGGTGTTGGACGGGGACATCGCGATGAAGTACAGCCACTTGCCGTCCGCCGGGTTGAGCACCGCCTTGAGCGCGTCGTCGCCGGGGTTGGAGATCGGCGTCGGCGGCAGGCCCGGGTTGATGTAGGTGTTGTACTTGTTGGACCCGTCGTTGATGTCCTTCTTGTCCAGGTCCTTGCGGCCCAGCGAGTACTGCAGCGTGGTGTCCATGCCGAGCGTGTGGCGCACGGCATCGCTCGCCAGCCGGTTCTGGATGGTCCTGGCCATCTTGGCGAAGTCCTCGACCTTGTTGCCCTCGCGCTGCAGGATGCTCGCCTCGATGACCACCTCGTACGCGTTCTTGAGGCCGACCTTGGACGCGTCGGCGTCCAGGGTCGCGTACTTGTCGGTGGCGTTCTTCACCATCTGCTTGAGCAGGTCCTCGGGCTTCATGCCGTCGGCGATGTTGTACCGGGTCGGCCAGAGGAAGCCCTCGACGTTGCCGTTCGCGTACGCCGGCAGGCCGAGACTGCCGACCTGGGCCTTGGCGACACCCGCCGTGGTGCCCTGCGGCAGCTTCAACTTCCCGTCGATCAGGGTGTAGATGTCGGCGGCGGTCTTGCCCTCGGGGATGACCAGCGCCGCACCGCCGGCCCCGTTGAGCAGTTCGCTCAGCGCGGTGGCAGCCGGCAGCTCCTTCTTCAGCGAGTAGAAGCCCGGCTGGACGTTCTTGCACTTCGGCTCGGCGTCGCAGGCCTTGCTGAAGGCGTCGACGCTCTTGACCACGCCGGCACTCTTCAGCGCCAGGCCGATCTGACCGCCGACCGCACCCGACTTGACCTCGACCTGGACGGGGCTGCCGCCCTCGCCCGTGAAGTCCGGCGGCGGGCCGAAGTGGTCCTGGTAGAAGCCGTAGCCCCACCAGCCGGCCCCGCCCAGGGCGCCGACCAGCACCAGCGCGACCAGCAGGCAGGCCCCGCCGTTGCGGCGGCCGGACTTCTTGCCCTTCTCCTTGCGCTTCTTCTGCGCGTCGCGGGAGGAGTCCTCCTCGCCGAGGAAGCCCTCCTGTTCGGCGTGGCCGTCCTCGTCGCGGTACTCGGCGCCCTCGTGGTGGCCGTCCTCGTGACGGCCGTCCTCCTGGAAGCCGTCCGGGTGGCCGTCCCACTCGTCGGTCTCGGGCGCGTGCCCGCCGACCGGATCGGCGCCGGCCTCCAGCGCGGCGGCCTCGGCCTCCCAGTCGATGCCGTCCGGGCCGGGGCCGCTGACGGGCGCGGCCGGCTCGGGCTCCGGCGCCGCGCGACGCCGCCGCCCGGGCTGCGCGCCCTGCTGCGGGATGCCCGGCTGCTGCTGCGCGCCGGGTTGCTGAGGCTGCTGGGGTTGGTGGGGCTGCTGGGGCTGCTGGGCCTGCTGGGCCTGCTGCGGGGACATCCCCTGCTGCTGCGCCATGCCCGGTTGCTGCTGACCGTCCGGGAACCCCTGCTGCTGGTACCCCTGCTGGGGCAGCTGCTGCTGGTACCCCTGCGGCGCCATCTGCTGCTGCTGTTGCTGTTGCTGCTGCGGGTACCCCTGCTGCGGCATCTGCTGCTGCGGGTAGCCCTGCTGCTGCATCTGCTGCTGGGGCACCTGCTGCTGCGGGTACTGCTGCTGCCCGCCCGGGAACCCCTGCTGCTGATACCCCTGCGGGTACCCCTGCTGCGGCATCTGCGGCATCTGCTGCTGCGGATACCCCTGCTGCTGCATGTCTCCGTACGGCTGCTGGACCGGCTCGCCCTGCTGCTGGGGATACTGCTGGACCGGCTCGCCCTGCTGGGGATACTGCTGCCACTGGCCGTCCTGCTGGCCGGGGACCGGCTGCTGGCCGCCGTACCCGGGGTCACCGGGGTGCCACGGCTCAGAGCCCTGGGGGCCGTAGCCCCGACCCAGATCGGTCATTGATCCCCTTAACCGACGAAGACGGCCGGAGGATCGGACCGGCCGTCCGGGACGCGGTCCCGGCTGATTCTCGAACCGGCGTGCTAGCGCAGCGCCTGGGAGGAGACGTTACCGTACCGCACACGTGCCCCCGGCAGGGCGGACGTGCCGTCAGTGTCCGACCTCACCAGCCCGCGCTCGGCTCGGGCTCCAGCGCCGCCGGCCCGGAGTCGGGGGCCGACGCACCGGCCGAAGCCGACGACGAGGCCGAGGCGCCGGGCTTCGCCGACGCCCGGTTCGCGTTGAACTCGGCGACGTTGCGCTGCTGCACGTCGAAGCTGTCGGTGAAGCGGGTGTCCCCCGGTTTCACGGTGACGAAGTAGAGCCAGTCCCCCTGCGCCGGGTCCAGCGCCGCCGTGATCGCCTGCCGCCCCGGGTTGGAGATCGGCGTGGGCGGCAGCCCCGGGTGCAGGTAGGTGTTGTACGGGGAGTCCAGCCGGGTGTCGGTGACGGTGGTGTTCAGGGTCGACCGGCCGAGCGCGTAGTTGATCGTGGAGTCGAGCTGCAGCGGCATGCCCTTGGCCAGCCGGTTGTAGATGACCCGCGCCACCTTGCCCATGTCCTCGTTGTTGTCGGCCTCGCCCTGGACCATGCTGGCCACGGTGACCAGCCCGTACAGGCTCTGGCCGAGGTTCTGCGCGACGACGTTCGCGTCGTCCCGGCTGAACTCCTTGCCGGCCCGCTCCACCATCTGTTTCAGCAGGTCGATCGCGGTGGTTCCGTCGGTGACGCTGTACGTCGCGGGGAAGAGGTAGCCCTCGGGGCTGCCCTTGGCGAAGTCCGGCAGGCCCAGTTCGGCGCCCTGCTCCTGGGCGGTGCGCTGGGTGGTGCCCTCCGGCAGACGCAGCTTGTGGTCGATGGCCACGTAGATCTGGTAGCCGCGCCAGCCCTCGGGGATGGTCAGGCCGTTGGCGTTGGCCGGGTCGATCAGCACGGTCAGCGCGGCCGCGGCCGACATCCGCTGCTTCAGGGTGTAGGTGCCGGGCTGGATCCGCCCGGCGGCCGCGGCGCTGCCCTTGGCCGCCCGGGTGAAGGCGAGCGAGCTGGCCACCACCCCGTTGCGGACCAGGGCGGACGCGATCTGGGACAGGCCCGCGCCCTCCGGCACCGAGACCTGGACGCTGCCGGTGCCCTGCCCGTCGTAGTCGGCGGCGGCCGGGGGTTTGCGCTGCCCCTGGAACCAGGTGTACCCGGCGAGGCCCGCCCCGCCGAACACCGCGACCAGGGCGAGCGCGGTGAGCGCGCAGGCCAGTCCGTTACGCCGTCGGTGCGGATCGGGCGCATCGGAGCGCATGCGGGGCGCGCCCGGCGGCCGGCCCTCCGGCTCCAGCACCGGCGCACCCAGGTGCCCGGGCGTGAGACCCGGGTGGAAGTCCTGGTCGGTCATGGCTCGCGTCCCCTCGGCAGTGCCGAAACGTTCGAAAGGGGTCCGTGCGGACGCG
>NZ_JBHWIR010000012.1:0-80464 GCF_042731835.1 Kitasatospora sp. NPDC059817
CCCGCGGGCGGGCCCGCCCGCGCGCGAGGGGGGCGGCCGGGCGCGCCGCGCGGGGGGCCGGGGCTCCCCCACCCCCGCCCGGCCCGGGGGATCGTCCAGCGTGTGCGCGCCCCGGCGGGCGTGCGGTGCGCGGCTCAGAAGCCGCCGGTCTGCTCGTCCCGACGACGCTGCCAGCGCTGTTCCACCCGGTCCATCATCCCGGCCTTGCGGCGGGGCGCGGCGGCCGGCCGGGGGCCGGAGCCCTGGCCGGCGGGGCCGCGGCGCCAGCCGGTCACGGCGAACACCGCGCACCCGAGCATCACCAGGAAGCCCACGACGCTGACCCAGATCTGGTCGGGGACGACCATGCCGCCCATCAGCAGGCCGATGCCCACCACGAAGCCGGCAACGGCCAGGTACACCCGCCGGCGGGTGTAGGTGCGCAGCCCGGTTCCCTCAAGCGCCGTCGCGAATTTGGGATCTTCGGCATACAGCGCTCGCTCCATCTGGTCGAGCAGTCGCTGCTCGTGCTCCGAGAGCGGCACGGAGTCCTCCTACTCGTCGGTCGCGGGTGCGACCGGTCCGCCACCCCGGTCGGGGAGGCAAAGTCCAATCAGCCTTCGGGGCACACGGTCGGACGCCTGTGCGGGGGGACCCGGCCCGTGTCGTCCATATGCCCCACGCATCCGGCTGTCATGCTTTCCGGCTTTACCCAGATCATACGGTCCGTGAGCCCGTTACGGAGTGGTCTACGCCGCGTGGGACGGGCCACTTCGACCGGGCACGGCCGCACCCGGCTCAACGCCACGAGATGCGGACAAGTGCCCGAACGGGTGGAATCGGTCCGGACCTGGGCAGGTTCGGGACCACCCGGACGAGGCCGGGGGGCGTCCGGAAGGCGAACCGCCGCCGCACGGCGTGCGAACCGTACGGCGGTGGGCGGTCCCGCGGCCACTCAGGCCAGGGTGGCCAGCAGGTGCAGCTGGGTCGCCACGGCGTGGAACGCGGGCTGCTCGGCGGCGGCCTCCTCCAGCTTCAGCAGCGCCTCCATCGCGCCCGGCTCGGCGTCCACCAGCACCCCGGGCACCAGGTCGGCGAAGACCCGGACGCCGTGCACCGACTCCACCCGCAGGCCCGCGCCCTCGGCCAGCCGACCCAGCTCCTCGCCGGTGAAGCGGCGCGGCATCGGGTCCTGCTCGCCCCAGCGGCCGTCGGTCGCGGACAGCACCGTCCGGGCCTCGGTGAAGTGGCCGGCCAGCGCCCGGGCCAGCACGGCGCCGTTGCGGTTGGCGGCCAGCAGGCTGACCAGGCCGCCCCGGCGCAGGGTGCCGGCCAAGCTGCCGAGCGCCTCCGCCGGGTCGTCCACGACCTCCAGCACGCCGTGGCAGAGCACCGCGTCCACGGTGCCGGGGGCGACCAGCTCGGGAAGCGTCTGGGTGTCGCCCTGGACGGCCCGGACCAGCTCCGTCACCCCGGCCTCGGCGGCCCGGCGCTCCAGCGCGAACAGCGCGTCCGGGCTGGGGTCGACCACCGTGACCCGGTGGCCGAGCTTGGCCACCGGCACGGCGAAGTTGCCGGTGCCGCCGCCGGTGTCGACCACGTCGAGCACCGGCTGGTCCAGCTCGGCCGCCCGCTTCTCCAGGGCGGCCCGCACCACCTCCCACACCACGGCGGTACGCAGGGCACTGCGGGGACGCGTCGGGTACAAGGCGGGGCTCCTCGGCACATGCAGATCGATCAGGATGCCTCCACCTTAGACCGGGCGGGTGGCCGGGCCCGTCACCCCCGGCGGGTCGTCGCCGTCCAGCGGAAGCCGCGGGGCCGGCGGGGCCGGGCGCAGGCCGAGCAGGCGCTCGACCAGGCGCAGGAACAGGGCGGAGTTGCGGACCAGGTCGTCGGCGTCACGGGCCGAGGCGGCGCCCCTGATCCCGGCCTCGGCGGCCGCCCGGCGGCGGGCGCCGGCGGCGTAGTAGAGCGCCCACTCGGCCAGCTCGGGGGCCATCTCGGGCAGCACCTCCCAGGCACTGCGGATGGCCTTGCGCCGGCGCGGGCTCTTCTCCGGCCGCCCGCGCACCGCGAGCACGGCCGCCACCGTGCGCAGCGCGGCCAGGTGCGCGGTGGCGTACCGCTCCAGCGGGTCCTCCAGGAGGCGGGCCCGGGCGAGCGTGCGGTGGGCGTCGGCGAGCAGGTCGAGGGCGGCCGGCGGCGCGGCGGTCCGGCGCAGCACGGGGTGGACGTCCCCGCCACCCGGGCGCCCGCCCGGGGAGGACGGCAGGGCGGTGGAGTGGAGGCGGGCGGTGACGGGCTCAGGACGGCTGATGGTCATGGTCTCCCCCGTTCCGAGGC
Organism: Kitasatospora sp. NPDC059817; assembly: GCF_042731835.1. Classification (NCBI taxonomy): domain Bacteria; kingdom Bacillati; phylum Actinomycetota; class Actinomycetes; order Kitasatosporales; family Streptomycetaceae; genus Kitasatospora; species Kitasatospora sp. NPDC059817. The sequence continues at coordinate 2,326 of NZ_JBHWIR010000012.1, forward strand.
AGCGCGCGGACCGGGCGGTCCGTGCCCCTCCATCGTGAACGGGACCACTGACAACGCGGCCCGGAACGGGTGAGCGGCGGCGGGCACCGGCCTGTCCCCCCAGGTCCTGTGCCGCCGCCGTACGCCGCCGCTCCGCCGTTCCCCACAGGCGGCGGTGGCCAGCTCCCCCTTCCGGTGGCCGGTCTCCCCCCGGCCCGCTCCGCCGCCCCGTGTCGGCGGTGCAGGGCCCGTGACCGGCTCCAGTGGCGGATCTCCGCCGCCGCCCCGCCGACCCCTCATCTGCCGGCTGGGCGGACGGATCCGCCGTCCGGGGCGGGGCGCCCGACGCGCCGCCGTCCCGGTGCCACCACTCTCCCGTCCCGGCAGGTCGGCGGGCCATCCGCTGACGTACTCAACCCCGGATCTGAGTACGCGTACTCAGATCCGTCGGCCCCGGGCCCTGGCGTGGCCGGAACCGGCGGGCCGACCCGGCACGTCCCGGTACGGTACGGCCGTGGCCCGGGCGGCCCGGCCACGGCCACGAGAAGGAGGGGGAAAGCGATGAGGAGGGGGAAGCCATGACGATCGTGCCGCTGATCTTCACCAGCGGACTCGCCAGCGGCATCAACGCCTACGCGGTGGTGCTGCTGCTCGGACTGCTGGGCCGCTTCGGCGGCGCGGACTCGGTGCCGCCCGCACTGGAGCGCACCGACGTGCTGGCCGCGGCCGCCGTGCTGTTCCTGCTGGAGGCGGTGGCCGACAAGATCCCGTTCGTCGACAGCCTCTGGGACTCCGTGCACACCGTGATCCGGCCGATCGCGGGCGCCACCGTCGGCGCGCTGATCGCGAGCACCGACCCGGGCTCGCTCGGCGAGGTCGCGGCGGGCGCCATGGGCGGCACCACGGCGCTGGTCAGCCACCTGGTCAAGGCCTCGCTGCGGATGGCGGTCAACACCTCGCCCGAGCCGGCCAGCAACATCGCGGTCAGCATGGCGGAGGACGTGTCGGTGGCCGGGCTGGTCTCCCTGGCGATCTTCCACCCCTGGCTGGCCGCCTCGATCGCCGCCGTCCTGCTCGCCGTCGGCCTGCTGCTGGTCTGGTTCGCGGTCAACCGGATCCGCGCCTTCCGGGCCCGCCGCCGCGAACGCCGCGCCGCCCGCGACGCCCGGTCCGCCGCCCGCGAACAGGAGGCGGACCGGCCGTACGTCCCACGGCGCTGAGGACGGCGCCCGCCGGGCCCGGCCCGGCCCAGGTCACGCCCTAGGATCAGGTGCCATGGCACGGATCGTCATCATCGGCGCAGGAATGAGCGGGCTCGCGGCGGCCTCCAGGCTGGCCACCCTCGGACACCGGGTGACGGTCTGCGAGGCCGGCGGCACGTACGGGGGCATGGTCGGCCGGTACGAGCGCGACGGCTTCGCCTTCGACACCGGCCCCGGCCTGCTGACCCTCCCGGCCGTCTACCGCGACCTCGCGCTGAAGACCGGCAAGGAGCCGCTGGAACAGCTCGTCGACCTCGCCCCGGTGGACCCGGAGAGCCGGCACCTGTTCCCGGACGGCACCGCCGTCAGCCTGCCCAACGCCTCCCGCGGCGGCGTCAGCCAGGCCCTGGACGCCGCCTTCGGCGCCGGCTCGGGCGCCCGCTGGAGCGCGGTCATGAACCACGGCCGGACGGTCTGGGAGGCCACCCGCCGCCCGCTCCTGGAGGAGCCGCTCCCGGCCGACCGGTCGCCGCTGCACACCGACCCCTACCCCGTCCCGCCCCGGCGCGGCCTGCTCGCCCGGCTCGGCCGGCCCCGCCCCTGGACCCTCGCCGACGTCGCCGCCCGCGAACTCGGCGGCCACCCCGGCCTCACCGCGCTGCTGGCGGAGCACGCCCTGCGCTTCGGCCTGCCCCCCGGCTCCGCCCCCGCCGGGGCCACCGTGCTGCCGTACATGGAGCAGTCCTTCGGCGTCTGGTACGTCCGGGGCGGCCTGCGGGCCCTGGCGGACGCGGTGCACCGGCGCTGCGAGCTGCGCAAGGTGGAGTTCCGCTTCGACACCCCGGTCACCGAGGTGCTGGTCGAGGACGGCCGGGCCTGCGGCGTCGACACCCCGGGCGGCCGGATCGACGCGGACCTGGTGGTCTCCTCGATGGACACCAGGTCGCTCTTCCGTGATGGTCTCGCCCGGTGGCCGGAGCTCGGACCCGACCACGGGGAGCCGTCCGAGGTGCCCGGCCGGTTCGGCGTGCTGCTCGCGCTGCGCGGCGCCCGGCCGGCCGGCACCCCGCACCGGACGGTGGTGCACGCCGCCGACCCGGCGGCCGAGCGGGACGCCCTGACCCTCTCGGCCCCGCCCTGCGAACGCCCCACCCTCCAGGTGCTGCGCCCGGACGATCCCTCGCTGCGCCCCGACGAGGCGCACGAGAGCGTGGTGCTGACCGCGACCGTCCCCGCCCAGGGCGACGTCGACTGGACGGCGCCCGGGATCGCCGAGCGCTACGCGGACCAGCTGCTGGCGCACGCCGACGCCGCCGGCCTGGGCCTGCGCGAACGGGTGCTGTGGCGGGTCGTGCGCACCCCGGACGACACCCGCCGGGAGACCGGCGCCCTCGGCGGGTCGGTCCCCCGCCCTGCGCTCGCCGGAGACGGCGGCGGATGGCTCCAGCCCGCCAACGAGTCGCCCGTCCCCGGCCTCTACCTGATCGGCGGAGCGGCCCACCCCGGCGGCGGACTGGCCCGGACCGGCATGTCCGCCTGCATCGCCGCCAACCTGATCGGCCCGGCTTAGGTCCGGCCGGACAGGGCCTAGCGGCCCTGGCGCCGGAACTCAGCCCTGGGGCCAGGTGTTCTGCTGCTGGTAGCCGTACGTGTGGTCGTAGGACTGCTGCTGCGGGATGCCCTGGGGGTGCTGGCCCGGCTGCTGGCCGGGGTGCTGCTCCAGGTGTTGCTCGGGGTGCTGCTGCGGGGTCTGCCACTGCTGCTGGGGGTGCTGCTCCCAGCCGGGCTGCTGCTGCGGGTAGGACTGGTACTGGTCCTGCTGCGGGTAGCCGTTGTACGGGTCGGGCTGCTGGGGGTAGGCCCCGTAGCCCTGGTCGTAGGCGAAGGCGGGCTGCTGCTGGCTCTGCCACTGCTGCTGCTCGTAGGCCGGCTGCGGCTGGGCGGCGTTGTCGTAGCCGGACTGGTAGGCCTCGGCGTAGGGGTCGTGCGGCGCCTGCTGCTGCTCGTAGTAGGCGGGCGCGTAGACGCCGTCCTGGGTGAGTTCCTGCATCTCGAAGGCGGCGGTCTGCTCGACCTCGGGGACGTCCTCGGCAACCGGGACGGGGGCGGCGACCGGGGCCTCCTCGACGGCGCTGACCTCGCCGATCCGCTTCTCGGTGGCCTCGACCGCGGCCACGGCGGCCGCGCCGCCGGTGAGGGCGCCGAGCAGGGGCACCTTGGCGAGCGGGCCGGGCAGCGAGCCGTCGGCCTTGCGCAGCGACCAGCCGGCCCGGTAGCCGCGCTTGACGGAGAGGGTGACGAAGGTCTGGCCGGCCGCGAAGAGGGCGGCGCCGACACCGATCACCGGGACGGAGCCGAGCACCATGCCGGCGGCCACTCCGAGGAAGCCGACCAGGGCGAGGGCCCGCCAGTGCAGCGGGGCCCGGTTCTGCAGCAGGACCTCGGCGACCAGCCAGAGCGCCACCACCGCCAACGCGACGTACAGCAGCAGGTATCCGATGCCCATCCGCCCGCTACCTCCAGTCGCGTGCCCGCGCTCGCCGCGCGTGTGCGGCGACTGTACCGGTTCAACGGCCGGGGTACCGCATCGCGTTCCCGCCGGTCGCGGCCGGGGCGCACACGACCGAGCCCGTCACCGTCGGGGCGGTGACGGGCCGGTGAACGTCCGGGCTCGCGGGCCCCGGTCTGCCCGGAGCAGGGCCCCCGACGGGGCGCCGGACGGGGCGCCGGACGGGGCCTACGCGTGGCGCTGGTGCAGGCCGAGGTTCTGGTAGATCTCCAGCGTCGCCGTGGAGTGGTTGAGCGTGATGAAGTGCAGGCCCGGCGCGCCCTCGGAGAGGAGGCGTTCGGCCATCGCGGTGGCGTGTTCCATGCCGATCGCGCGCAGCGCCGCCGGGTCGTCGACGGCGGCCCGCAGCCGGGCCTCCAGGTCGGCGGGGAAGGCCGAGCCGCTCAGCTGGGGGAAGCGTTCCAGCTGCTTGGCGTTGGTGACCGGCATGATCTCCGGGATGATCGGCGTCTCGCAGCCGGCGGCGGTGACCCGGTCGCGCAGCCGCAGGTAGTCGTCGACCTCGAAGAACATCTGGGTGATCGCGTAGTCGGCGCCCGCCCGGACCTTGCCGACGAAGTGCCGGATGTCCTCGTCCCAGTCGGTGGAGCGCGGGTGCATGTTCGGCGAGGCGGCGACGCCGACGCAGAAGTCGCCGATGCCCTTGATCAGCTCGACCAGCTCGTACGCGTACGTGACGCCGTCGGGGTGCTTGACCCATTCGCCCATCGGGTCGCCGGGCGGGTCCCCCCGGACGGCGAGGACGTTGCGCACGCCCTGGTCGGCGTACTGGCCGATGATGTTGCGCAGCTCGGCGATCGAGTGGTCGACGGCGGTCAGGTGGGCGACCGGGGTCAGCGTGGTCTCGGTGGCGATCCGGCCGACGATGTTGACGGTGCGCTCGCGCGAGGAGCCGCCCGCGCCGTACGTCATGCAGACGAAGTTGGGGTCCAGCGGTTCGAGCCGGCGGATGGCGTCCCAGAGTCTCTGCTCGCCGACCTCGGTGCGCGGGGGCATGAACTCGAAGGAGAAGGACCGCTTTCCGGCTGCCAGGAGTTCGCGGACCGTCAGTGCGCGGTCCGGTCTGGTGGAAGCGATGCCGAGTGCCATGCTGGCAGGTTATCGGGCGTTCGAAGGGGCCGGACAACTCGGTACCACGGATTGAGACAAGCGGTGGACGATACTCCGTCCGTGGTCCGACGAATTCCGACCGGCGCTCGAAGCCCGCGCCCGCCGGCCCGCACGCCGGCTCGCACATCCGTTCCCAGCTACCCCGCTACGCTTGCTGCACCCCAGCGAACCAGCGGAGCCTCATCGTGACCTCGTCCAGCAACCGGCCGGCCAACCCCATAGACGTGGAGGACGTCCGCGCGCGCGTCAACGCCGCCCTCGCCGCGTTCATGGACGGCCAGTCCGCCCTGTTGGACAAGATCTCCCCGCAGCTCGTGCCCGCCGCCGACGCCCTGCGCGACTTCCTGCTGGACGGCGGCAAGCGGCTGCGCCCGGCCTTCTGCTACTGGGGCTGGCGCGGCGCCGGCGGCCCGGCCGGCGGCGAGGGTATCGCGAACGCGGCGGCCGCGCTGGAACTGCTCCAGGCGAGCGCCCTGGTGCACGACGACCTGATGGACCGCAGCGACACCCGCCGCGGCCTGCCCTCGATCCACCGCCGCTTCGAGGCGCTGCACCGGGCGAACGGCTGGCGCGGCGACCGCGAGCAGTACGGCGCCTCGGCGGCGGTGCTGCTCGGCGACCTGCTGCTGATCTGGTGCGACGAGCTGTTCCTGCGCTCGGGCCTGGAGCCGGCCGCCGTGCTGGCCGCCAAGCCGGTGTTCGACCTGATGCGCACCGAGGTCATGGTCGGCCAGTACCTGGACGTCCTGGAGCCGGTGGCCGGCGACTCCGCCGACGAGGGCGCGCTCGGCCGGGCGCAGACGGTGCTGCACTACAAGTCGGCGAAGTACACGATCGAGCGCCCCCTCCAGGTCGGCGCGCTGCTGGCCGGGGCCGGCCCGGAGCTGGTGGCGGCGCTGGGGGCGTTCGGGCTGCCGCTGGGCGAGGCCTTCCAGCTGCGGGACGACCTGCTCGGCGTCTTCGGCGATCCGGCGGTCACCGGCAAGCCGGCCGGGGACGACCTGCGCGAGGGCAAGCGCACCCTGCTGGTGGCGCACGCGATGCGGGGCCTGCCGGCCGCCGACGCCCGGCACCTGGACGAGCGGCTCGGCGCGCCAAACCTGGTGCCCGAGGAGGTCGCCGGGCTGCGCGACCTGGTGGCCCGCAGCGGCGCGCCCGAGCGGGTGGAGCGCCGGATCGACGAGCTGATGCGGCAGTCCCTGGCCGCGCTGGAGGCGGCGCCGCTGGCCGACGAGCAGGCCCGCACGGTGCTGCTGGCCCTGGCCGAGGCCGCCACCGTCCGCAAGTACTGAGATCCGCACGCAAGAGGATCCGCAGGTACGGAGAACGGTGACGGCCCCCGGGGCCGTCAGGCCGAGCGCACCCGCCGGGCGAGCTCGGCGGCGGCGGCCTGCGGGTCGTCGGCGGCCGTGATGGCGCGGACCACGACGATCCGGCGGGCGCCGGCGGCCAGCACCTCGTCGAGGTTGCCGAGGTCGATGCCGCCGATGGCGAACCACGGCCGGTCGGTGCTCTGCTTCGCCGCGTACGAGACCAGGCCGAGGCCCGGCGCCGGGCGGCCCGGCTTGGTCGGGGTCGGCCAGACCGGGCCGGTGCAGAAGTAGTCCACGCCGGGCTCGGCGACCGCCGCGTCCACCTCGGACTCGGCGTGGCAGGACCGGCCGATCAGCACCTCGTCGCCGAGGATCGCCCGGGCGGCCGGCACCGGCAGGTCGTCCTGCCCGAGGTGCAGCACGTCCGGCCGGGCCGCGTGCGCGACGTCGGCGCGGTCGTTGACGGCCAGCAGCTTGCCGTGGCGGCGGCAGGCGTCCGCGAAGACCTCCAGGGCCTCCAGTTCCTGCTTGGCCTCCAGGCCCTTGTCCCGGAGCTGGACGATGTCCACCCCGCCCGCCAGCGCCGCGTCCAGGAACTGGGCGAGGTCGCCCTGCTCCCGGCGGGCGTCGGTGCACAGGTACAGCCGGGCGTCGGCCAGCCGCCGGCGCGGCGTGTCCGCCGCCATCAGATCAGCATCGCCTGGGCGCGCCGCTTGACCTCGGTGCCGCGGTTCTCCTGCAGCGCCTGGATCGGGCTGCCGGGCAGCGACGGGTCCTCGGTGAAGAGCCACTCCAGGATCTCCACGTCGTTGTAACCGCAGTCGCGCAGCACGGTCAGGGTGCCGGACAGGTGCTTGACCAGCCCCTGGCCGTCGATGAACGCCGCAGGGACCTGCAGCGACTTGTTGGGGCCCCGCCGGACGGCGATCAGCCCGCCGGTGCGGACCAGGTCGCGCACCTCGGTGACGCGCACCCCCCACTGCTCCGAGATGTCGGGCAGGTACATCCACTCGGAAACCAGGGCTTCAATCTTGCTTTCAATCTCACTCACGCCACCAGACTGCCACCTCCACAGCCCCCCGCGCACCAGCCGCTACCCCGCGACCGCCGACTTCAGCGGCACCGAGGGGTCCGCCGCGCGGGCCCGGTCCAGCGCGGTGCCGCGCTCGATCAGCCGGCGGCCCTGGGTCAGGTCGCGCGGCCGGTCGACGGCCAGCAGCGCGCTCGGCACCCCGTCGCGCAGCCAGAGCACCGTCCAGGAGGCGTCCTGCGGGCCGCCGCGCCACAGCAGTTCGTCGCCCTCGGCGTGCCGCCCGGCGTACTGGACCATCCGGCCGAACTGCTCCGACCAGAAGTACGGCACCGGGTCGTACGGCGGCGCGTCCGCGCCGAGGACGGCGGCCGCCGCGGCCTCGCCGGACTGCAACGCGTGGTCCCAGTGCTGGACGGCCAGCCGGGCACCGGAGCGGGCGGACGGGTAGCTGACGCAGTCCCCGGCCGCGAAGACGCCGGGCAGGCCGGTGCGCAGCCGCCCGTCCGCCAGGACGGCGCCGGTGCCGTCCAGCTCGACGCCGGAACCGGCCAGCCAGCCCGTCGCGGGCCGGGCGCCGACGCCGACCACGACCTCGTCGGCGGGCAGGTGCGAGCCGTCCGCGAGCAGCACCGCGCCCTCCTCGACGGCGGCCACGCCGACCCCGCAGCGCAGGTCGACACCGGCCTCGGCGTACCAGGCGGCCATCGCCGAACCGACCTCGGCCGGCAGCGCGCCGGGGACGGGCGCCGGGCCCGCCTCGACCACCGTCACCTCGCAGCCGGCCGCTCGGGCGGCGGTGGACACCTCGGCGCCGATCCAGCCCGCGCCGACCAGCACCAGCCGCAGGCCGGGCCGCAGCAGGGCGCGCAGCGCCAGCGCGTCGTCCAGGGTGTGCAGCAGGTGCGCGCGCTCGGCGCCGGGCAGGGCGCGTGGGGTGGCGCCGGTGGCGATCACCAGGGCGTCGTACGGGAGGTCGCCGGCGTCGGTGTGCAGCACGCCGGGGGTGAGGCCGGTGGCGCGGCGGCCGGTGAGCAGCTCGATGCCCAGGTGCGGGTAGTCGATGTCCAGGGTGGTGGCGTCGGCCTTGCCGAGCAGCACGTCCTTGGAGAGCGGCGGCCGGTCGTACGGCGCGTGCGGCTCCTCCCCGACCAGCGTGATCCGCCCCCGCCAGCCGCCCTGCCGCAGCTTCAGGGCGCACTGCGCCCCGGCCAGCCCGGCCCCGACGACGACCACCTGATCCGTTGCGTTCAGCTCTGCCACGCCCGTCACTGTACTCAGCGCCCTGCCGGGGCCACCGGCCCGTCCACCCCGCATACGGGCCTTCGGCCGGGCCCGCCCCCGGCGTTATGGTGGGGGCACCATCACGGGAGCCCGGCGTACCGGGCTGAGAGGCGGGCTGGCACGGCCCGCGACCGTCCGAACCTGATCCGGGTCATTCCGGCGAAGGGAGAAGAGCAGCCTTGTCACGCTTGCCCGAGGAAACCCACGCCGACGTGCTGGTGATCGGCGGGGGCATCATCGGCCTCGCCGTCGCCTGGCGCGCCGCGCAGCGCGGGTTGCGGAACATCGTCGTGGTCGACCCCTCCCCCGGCGGCGGGGCAGCCGGGGTCGCGGCCGGGATGCTCGCCCCGGTCACCGAGCTGCAGTACGGGGAGGAGCCGCTGCTGCGCCTCGGCATGGCCTCCAACCAGCGGTACGGGGACTTCGCCGCCGAGCTCACCGAGGCGAGCGGCGGCCTGGACACCGGGTACCGCCGGTGCGGCACGATCGCCGTCGCGCTGGACTCCGACGACCGCGAGGAACTGCGCGAGCTGCACGCCTTCCACCAGCGGCTCGGCCTGGACTCGTCCTGGCTGACCGGCCGGGAGGCCCGCAGGCTGGAGCCGATGCTCGCCCCCGGCGTACGCGGCGGCCTGCACGTCGCGGACGACCACCAGGTGGATCCCCGCCGGCTGCTGACCGCCCTGGTGGCCGCCTGCGAGCTCGCCGGGGTCGTGGTCCACCGTGCCGAGGCCGTCGGGCTGCTGGTCGAGGGCGGCCGCGCGGTCGGCGCCCGGCTCGGCACCGGCGAGACCCCGAGGGCCGACCAGGTGGTGCTCGCGGCCGGCCCGCACAGCCACCGGCTGCCCGGACTGCCGGAGGGCGTGCTGCCGGCCGTCCGCCCGGTGAAGGGGCAGATCCTGCGGCTGCGGATCCCCGAGGCGTACCGGCCGTTCCTGTCCCGCAACGTCCGCGCGGTGGTGCGCGGGCAGCACCTGTACCTGGTGCCCCGGGAGAACGGCGAGCTGGTGATCGGCGCGACCACCGAGGAGCAGGGCTACGACACCACCGTCACCGCCGGCGGGGTGTACGAACTGCTGCGCGACGCCCACGAGTTGGTGCCGGGCATCACCGAACTCCCGCTGCTGGAGACCTCGGCCGGGCTGCGGCCCGGCTCGCCGGACAACGCCCCGCTGCTGGGCCCGACCGCGCTGCCCGGGCTGGTCGCCGCCACCGGCCACTACCGCAACGGCGTGCTGCTCACCCCGGTGACCGCCGACCTGCTCGCCGAGTACCTGGCGACCGGCGAACTCCCCGAGCTCGCACAGCCGTTCACACCCACCCGGTTCTCCCCCGACCGCTCCACCACGAAGGCCTCCGCATGACCGAGATCGCACCACCCCAGACCACGCCCGCCCAGACCACGCCGGCCCAGACCACGCCGGCCCAGAGCACGCCGGCCCGGACCGCACCGGCCCAGACCGCACCTGCCCGGACCGCACCGGCCGAGATCGCGCTGACCGTCAACGGCGAGCCCCGCCGGGTGTCCACCACGACCACCCTCGCAGAGGTCGTGGCCACCCTCAGCGCCGCCCACAGCGGCGTCGCCGCCGCCCTCAACGAAGCCGTGGTGCCGCGCAGTTCGTGGCCGGCCACGGAACTGTCGGCGGGCGACCGGATCGAGATCCTCACCGCCGTCCAGGGAGGCTGACATGGCCGACGACCTGCTGACCATCGCCGGGGCATCCTTCGGCTCCCGGCTGATCATGGGCACCGGCGGCGCACCCAGCCTGGAGATCCTCGAACGGGCACTGCTGGCCTCCGGCACCGAGCTGACCACCGTGGCGATGCGCCGGGTCGACGCCGGCACCCAGGGCTCCGTCCTGGACGTGCTGACCCGCAACGGCATCCGGGTGCTGCCCAACACGGCGGGCTGCTTCACCGCCGGGGAGGCCGTGCTGACCGCCCGGCTGGCCCGCGAGGCGCTCGGCACCGACTGGGTGAAGCTGGAGGTGATCGCCGACGAGCGGACCCTCCTGCCGGACCCGATCGAGCTGCTGGACGCCGCCGAGACCCTGGTCGACGACGGCTTCACGGTGCTGCCGTACACCAACGACGACCCGGTGCTGGCGCGCAAGCTGGAGGACGTCGGCTGCGCGGCGATCATGCCGCTGGGCTCGCCGATCGGCTCCGGCCTGGGCATCCGCAACCCGCACAACTTCCAGCTGATCGTGGAGGGCGCGGGCGTCCCGGTGATCCTGGACGCGGGCGCCGGCACCGCCTCGGACGTCGCGCTGGCGATGGAGCTGGGCTGCGCGGCGGTGATGCTCGCCTCCGCGGTGACCAGGGCGCAGGACCCGGTGCTGATGGCCGAGGCGATGCGGCACGCCGCCGAGGCGGGCCGGTTCGCCCACCGGGCCGGCCGCATCCCGCGCCGGTTCCACGCCGAGGCCTCCTCGGCGATGGCCGGCCGGGCGGAGCTGGACACCCGCGAGCACCCGGCGTTCTGACGCCGGGACGCCCGGCACCCACCGCGTGTGCCGTGTCACAAACCGGGCACAGCCGGGCCCGGAGGCAATGTCCTCCGGGTCCGGCTGACAGCCGGAGCTCTAGACTCTCCGGGTGGACATGGCATTGCACGACCCCCTGATCGGTACCCTGCTCGACGGCCGGTACCGGGTCGAGCAGCGCATCGCGACCGGCGGGATGTCCACCGTCTACAAGGGCACCGACACCCGGCTCGACCGGGTCGTCGCCCTCAAGGTGATGCACCCCGCGCTGGCCGGGGACGACGGCTTCACCGCCCGGTTCATCCGCGAGGCCAAGGCCGTCGCCCGGCTCTCCCACCCGAACGTGGTGAACGTCTTCGACCAGGGCGCGGACGGCGCGAACGTCTTCCTCGCCATGGAGTACGTGCCCGGCCGCACCCTGCGGGACCTGCTGCGCGACCGCGGCGCACTGTCCGTGCGGGCCGCGCTGGACGTGCTGGAGCCGGTGCTGGCCGCCCTCGGCGCCGCCCACCGGGCCGGGCTGGTGCACCGGGACGTCAAGCCCGAGAACGTGCTGATCACCGAGGACGGGCTGGTCAAGGTCGCCGACTTCGGCCTGGTCCGGGTCCTCGGCACCGCCGACGGCGCGCCCACCTCGACCAGCACCGCGACCGGCGGCACGGTCCTCGGCACCGTCTCCTACCTGGCCCCCGAGCAGATCCTCCCGGACGCCCCCACCGACCAGCGGGTCGACGTCTACGCGGCCGGCATCCTGCTCTACGAGATGCTCACCGGCCGCCGCCCGCACACCGGCGACAACCCCGTCCAGGTCATGTACAAGCACCTGCACGAGGACGTCCCCGCCCCCTCGCTGATCGCCCCGGCCGTCGGCCCCGGGCTGGACGCCATAGTGGCCGGCGCCTGCGCCCGGACGGCCGAGGCCCGCCCGTACGACGCGGTCGAACTGCTCGCCGCCCTCCAGCGGCTCCGCCGCACGCTCACCCCGGCCGAACTGGACGCCGAGCCGCCGGCCTCCACCCGGCCCAGCCCGCGCTACCCGACCAGCGAGCCGACCTCGGTGATCCAGCCGCCGACGGGGCCCGTCGACGCCGCGGCGCCGGAGCCCACCAGCGTGCTGGACGTGCCGGCGGAGCTGCTGGACCAGCTGCTGGTCGAGCCGCGCCCGTACGACGAGCCGACCCCGGTGCGCGGGCGCCGGCCCGGCCTGCTGCGCCGCCTCCCCCGCAAGCCGCTGATCTGGGCGGCCGCGCTGACCGCCCTGGTGCTGGCGGTCGGCGGCGCGACGTACGGGCTGTCCGAGGGACTGTACGGGCCGGTACCCGGCGTGCTCGGCAAGGACCGGGCCGAGGCCCAGCGGATCCTGGACAAGGACGGCATGCACGGCCGCTTCGTCGAGGCGTTCAGCGAGAGCGTCCCGGCCGGGCAGGTGATCGCCACCGACCCCGGGGTGGGTGCGCGGACCCGCAAGAGCGACACCGTGACGGTCACCGTCTCCAGGGGCCCCAAGCGGATCGCGGTGCCGGACCTGACCGGGAAGACCGCCGACCAGGCCGCCGACGCGCTGACCGCGGCCCAGCTGACCAGGGGCGGCGTGACCGGGACGTACGACGACACCGTGCCGGAGGGCGTGGTGATCAGCAGTTCGCCCGCGGCTGGGCAGCTGCTCCAGGAGAACACCGCGGTCTCGCTGGTGGTCAGCAAGGGCATGGTGCCCGTCCCGGACGTCACCGGGATGAGCAAGGACGACGCGGCGAAGGCGCTCCAGGCGGCCGGCTTCACGATGCAGACCAGCGGGGTCAACCTGTTCGGCACCGGCAAGGTGTCCGGCCAGTCCCCGGCGGCCGGCGAGCGGCGCCCGCAGCACACCACGGTGACGGTCAACTTCCCCTTCTTCTAAGGGGATCCCTCGCTTCTGAGGGGATTCCTCCGAACGCCGGTCCGCCCTCAGCGCAGCGGGCCGTCGCCCGGCTCCTCCTGGTGGGAGTAGCGCTGCTCGCGCCACGGGTCGGCGAGGTTGTGGTAGCCGCGCTCCTCCCAGAAGCCCCGGCGGTCGGCCCGCATGTACTCCACCGCGCGGACCCACTTGGGGCCCTTCCAGGCGTACAGCCCGGGGACGATCAGCCGGACGGGGAAGCCGTGCTCGGCGGTCAGCGGCTCGCCGTTGCGGTGGGTGGCGAAGATCGTCCGCGGGTCGGCGAAGTCGGCCAGCCGCAGGTTGGCGCTGTAGCCGTACTCGGCCCAGACCATCACGTGGGTGACGCCGGGCGCGGGGGGCTCCAGGTCGAGGAGGGCGGCGGCCGGCACGCCCGACCACTCGTTGCCGAGCAGCGTGAACTTGGTGACGCAGTGCAGGTCGGCGACGACGGTGGTGCGCGGCAGGGCGTGGAAGGCCTCGAAGTCCCAGCTGTGCTTCTCCGCCGAGGCGGTCGCGCCGAACACCTGGAGGTCCCAGGTCAGCGGTTTGAAGCGGGGTACGGGCCCGTAGTGCAGGGCGGGCCAGCCGCGCTGCACGCGCTGCCCCGGGGGGAGCCTCGGGTCAGACGGCGGAAGCGGTTCTTGTTCGGACTGACCCATGACTCCATGGTGACAGACGGCGGTCGACGCGCCGTGCGCGCCCCTTGGCGCGGCCACGCGCCCCATCCCCAAGAACCGGTGGTCGAGCCCGTATCAGCTCAAATCGGATATTCCGAAACATGTCCTAGTGAGTGTGAACTTACTGGAATTTCCTCCCATTTCGATGCCAGGATGCGCAGCGCAGGAGTCACAACAGGCCGTAGCGCAGGGAGGCACCAGCCATGCAGGGCGACCCAGAGGTCATCGAGTTCCTCAACGAGCAGCTCACCGCGGAGCTCACCGCGATCAACCAGTACTTCCTGCACGCCAAGATGCAGGAGAACTTCGGCTGGACGAAGCTCGCCAAGTACACCCGGCACGAGTCCTTCGACGAGATGAAGCACGCCGAGACCCTCACCGACCGGATCCTCTTCCTGGACGGGCTGCCGAACTACCAGCGGCTGTTCCACGTCCGGATCGGCCAGACGGTCAAGGAGATGTTCGAGGCGGACCGCCAGATCGAGGTCGAGGCGATCGACCGGCTGAAGCGCGGGATCGTCGTGATGCGCGCCAAGAACGACGTCACCTCGGCGAACATCTTCGAGGACATCCTGGCCGACGAGGAGCACCACATCGACTACCTCGACACCCAGCTGGAGCTCCTGGAGAAGCTCGGCGAGGCGCTCTACCTCGCCCAGGTGATCGAGCAGCCGGAGTCCTGAGCCCTCAAGGCCGAGCCCTCAGCCCGAGTCCTCAGGCCGCGCGCAGCGGGGCGACCAGGGCCGGGGCGGCGGGAGCCGCGGCGGCCACCGGCGCGGGCGCGGCCTGGGCCTGCGGGTCGGCCAGGCCGAGCTTCGCGGCGAGGCGGGCGGTCGGGCAGGGCCGGGCGCCGTGCTCGCCGAGCAGGGCCTGGATCCGGCGGACGCAGGACCCGCAGTCGGTGCCGGCCTTGCAGCCCCGGGCGATCTGGCGCGGGGTCTCGGCACCGGCGTCGATCGCCTTCTTCACCTGGTCCTCGGTGACCGCATGGCACATGCACACGTACATCGCGGACTCTCCAGGGTGGTGCGGCGCCGACTGGCGGAACGATCTTGACTAAGGCTTGCCTTACTTCACTAAGCCTCACCTTACCCGGCGATCCGGGTACGAAAAAGCCCCTCCGGGCTCGGGGACCCCGAATCCGGAGGGGCTTTCGTCACATTCGTTCAGCGGTGACCCGCCGGCGGCGGCTCACCCGTGGCAGCTCACTGGCCGCGGTACATCTCCGCCACCAGGAACGCCAGGTCCAGCGACTGGCTGCGGTTGAGCCGCGGGTCGCAGGCCGTCTCGTAGCGCTGGTGCAGGTCGTCGACCAGCACCTCGTCGCCACCGCCGACGCACTCGGTCACGTCGTCGCCGGTCAGCTCCACGTGGATGCCGCCCGGGTGGGTGCCCAGCGCGCGGTGCACCTCGAAGAAGCCCTTGACCTCGTCGAGCACGTCGTCGAAGCTGCGGGTCTTGTGGCCGCTGGAGGCCTCGAAGGTGTTGCCGTGCATCGGGTCGCAGATCCACACCGGCTGGGCGCCGGACGCGGTGACCTTCTCCACCAGGGTGGGCAGGTGGTCGCGGACCTTGCCCGCGCCCATCCGGGTGATGAAGGTGAGGCGGCCCGGCTCGCGCTCCGGGTCCAGCTTCTCGATCAGGGTCAGTGCCTCGTCGACCGAGGTGGTCGGGCCGAGCTTGACGCCGATCGGGTTGCGGACCTTCGAGGCGAACTCGATGTGCGCGTGGTCCAGCTGGCGGGTGCGCTCACCGATCCACACCATGTGGCCGGAGACGTCGTACAGCTCGCCGGTGCGCGAGTCCACACGGGTCAGCGCGGTCTCGTAGTCGAGGATCAGCGCCTCGTGCGAGGAGAAGAACTCGACGGTCTTGAACTCCTCCGGCGCCACACCGCAGGCGTTCATGAACGCCAGGGCGTTGTCGATCTCCCGGGCGAGCTGCTCGTAGCGCTGGCCGGCCGGCGAGTTGCGCACGAAGTCCTGGTTCCAGGCGTGCACCTGGCGCAGGTCCGCGTAACCACCGGTGGTGAACGCGCGCACCAGGTTCAGCGTCGCGGCGGACGCGTTGTACATCCGCTTGAGACGCTCCGGGTCCGGGAT
Organism: Kitasatospora sp. NPDC059817; assembly: GCF_042731835.1. Classification (NCBI taxonomy): domain Bacteria; kingdom Bacillati; phylum Actinomycetota; class Actinomycetes; order Kitasatosporales; family Streptomycetaceae; genus Kitasatospora; species Kitasatospora sp. NPDC059817. The sequence continues at coordinate 17,996 of NZ_JBHWIR010000012.1, forward strand.
GCGGGACTCGGGGGTGAAGTCGAAGCCGTTCACCGAGTCGCCGCGGTAGACCGGCAGCGTCACGCCGTCGCGGGTCTCGGTCGACTTGGAGCGCGGCTTGGAGTACTGGCCGGCGATCCGGCCCACCTTCACGACCGGCACCGAGGCCGCGTACGTCAGCACGGCGGCCATCTGCAGCAGGGTCTTCAGCTTGTTGCGGATGTGCTCCGCCGAGACGCCGTCGAAGGCCTCGGCACAGTCACCGCCCTGCAGCAGGAAGGCCTCCCCGCGCGCCACGGCTCCGAGCCGGGCGCGCAGCTGGTCGCACTCGCCGGCGAACACGAGCGGCGGATAGGAGGCGAGCTCCGCAAGGGTCTTGCGCAGAGCCTCTTGGTCCGGCCATTCAGGCTGCTGCGCCGCGGGCAGGGACTGCCAGGAGTGGCCAGTCCTCGATGTCTCAGTCGTCACGGTCACACCACCAAGGCTACGGGGTGACCCGAGCGATTCGTGACCATTGCCCGAGGGGTGAGACATAACTCGGACAAACACGTGACCGGGCTCACCCTCCCCGCACGATCCGCTACGCTCGAAACATGCACGCGCCCCACACCCACTCCTGGTGGTGGGCCTCCCCCAAGGGTGGCCCACCGATCGCGCGTTCCTAGACGAACACGACGGCCGCCCCTCGGGGCGGCCGTCGGCATATGCGCAGACGGCCCTCCGGGAGCGGATCCCAGCACCGCACCTCACCAGTCCCCCGGAAGGAAGCCGCTCCGTGACCGCCACCGCCGACCTGCTCGCCCGCCTCACCGCTCCCGACGCGCCCGCGTTCGCCCTGCTGCACCGCCGCACCCCCCGGCTCGCCCCGGACACCGTCGAGGTGCTGGTGGGCACCGTCGACAGCTACCAGAACCTCGCCGACCTGCCGGTCCGCACCGGCGTCCCGGCCGACGGCCCGGTGCACGACCTGCTCGCGCTCGTCCCGTACCGGCAGATCCGCGAGCGCGGCTTCGAGGCGCACGACGACGGGACCCCGCTGCAGGCCCTCTCGGTGACCGAACAGCACACCCTGCCGCTGGCCGAACTCACCGCCGCCCTGCCGCAGTCGCCGGTCTCGCTCACCGGCGGCTCGTTCGACATCGACGACGAGGCGTACGCCGCGATCGTCCGCCGGGTGATCGAGGAGGAGATCGGCAACGGCGAGGGCGCCAACTTCGTGATCCGGCGCGACTTCGGCGCCACCCTGGAGAACTTCTCGCCCGCACTCGCACTCACCCTGTTCCGGCGGCTGCTGGAGCAGGAGCGCGGCGCCTACTGGACCTTCCTGGTGCACACCGGGGACCGTCTTGCCGGAGGCGAGCCAGGTCGCTGTCTGGTCGGCGCCTCCCCCGAGGTGCACGTCCGGCAGAGCGGCGGCACCGTCGTGATGAACCCGATCTCCGGCACCTACCGCTATCCGGCCGGCGGCTCGGACATCGACTCGCTGCTCCGGTTCCTCCACGACCCCAAGGAGCTGGAGGAACTGACGATGGTCGTCGACGAGGAGCTCAAGATGATGTGCACGGTCGGCGACCTCGGCGGCCAGGTGCTCGGGCCCCGGCTCAAGGAGATGTCCCACCTCGCCCACACCGAGTACGAGCTGCGCGGACGCACCTCGCTGGACGTCCGCAAGGTGCTCCGCGAGACGATGTTCGCCGCCACCGTCACCGGCAGCCCGGTACAGAACGCCACCCGGGTCATCAAGCGGTACGAGCCCGGCGGGCGCGGCTACTACTCCGGCGCGCTCGCCCTGATCGGCCGCTCCGCCAGCGGCGGGCAGCTGCTGGACTCGCCGATCTGCATCCGCACCGCCGACATCGACCCGGCCACCGGCCGCCTGGTCGTCCGGGTCGGCGCCACGCTCGTCCGCCACTCCGTCCCCGAGTCCGAGGTCGCCGAGACCCACGCCAAGGCCGCCGGGGTGCTCACCGCGATCGGCGCCCGGCCCGCGCCCGCCCGGCTGCCCGGCCCCACCGGCCCCCGGCTGGCCGACGACCACCGTGTCCAGGCCGCCCTGGACGCCCGGCGGGCCGACCTCGCCCCGTTCTGGCTGCGGATGCAGACGCCGACCGTGGTCACCGAGCCCGCGCCGACCCTGGTGGTCGACGGCGAGGACACCTTCACCTCGATGCTCGCCCACCTGCTCACCTCGATCGGCCACCAGGTCAGCGTCGTCCGCTACGACGCGCCCGGGCTGCCCGCCCTGCTGGCGGCGCACCGCGGGCCGCTGGTGCTGGGCCCCGGGCCCGGCGACCCGGCGCTCGCCGACGACCCCAAGATGGCCCTGCTGCGGCCGGTCGTCGCGGACGCCCTGGCCGCGGTCCGGTCCGGGGCCCGCACCGCGCCGCTGCTCGCGGTCTGCCTCAGCCACCAGCTGCTCTGCGGCGAGCTCGGGCTGGCGCTGGGCCGCAAGGACGTCCCGTACCAGGGGGCGCAGGAGAGCGTCGACCTGTTCGGCACCAAGCACACCGTCGGCTTCTACAACACGTTCACCGCGCGCTGCTCGGACGCCGACGCGGCCCGGCTCGCCGCACAGGGCGTCGAGGTGGCCCGGGACGCCGCCACCGGGGACGTCCACGCGCTGCGCGGGCCCGGCTTCGCCGGCCTCCAGTTCCACCCCGAGTCGGTGCTGACCCGCGACGGCGTCGGCATCGTGGCGGGCCTGCTGCGCGACGCCGCGCCCGACCGGGCCTGAGCCACCGCGTGAGCCGCCGGTGGTGGCGGCTCCCGGCACCGGCCCCCCACCGCACGCGGGACCGCCGACGCGGCCGGACCCGCCGGAGCCGTCAGATGTCGTCGTCCAGCCCCTGCTCGATCGCGTACCGCACCAGTTCCACCCGGTTGTGCAGTTGCAGCTTGCCGAGCGTGTTCTGGACGTGGTTCTGCACCGTCCGGTGCGACAGCACCAGCCGGTCGGCGATCTGCCGGTACGACAGGCCCTTGGCCACCAGGCGCAGGACCTCGGTCTCCCGCACGGTCAACTGCGGGACGGCCGGCGCGGAGGCCGGGGCCGGTTCGGCGGCCAGCCGGCGGAACTCGCCCAGCACCAGGCCGGCCAGGCCCGGGGTGAACACGGCGTCGCCCACGGCCGTGCGCCGCACCGCGTCCAGCAGCTCCTCCCGCCCGGCCGACTTGACCAGGTACCCGGTCGCGCCGGACTTCACCGCCTCCAGCACGTCCTGGTGCTCGCCGCTGGCCGAGAGCACCAGCACCCGCACCGCCGGATCCTGCGCGACCACCTGGCGGCACACCTCGGCGCCGGGCAGACCGGGCAGGTTGAGGTCCAGCACGACGACCTGCGGCGAGCAGGCGCGGGCCCGGCGGACGGCCTCCTCGCCGTCGCCCGCGGTGGCCACCACGTCGAGCCCCGCCTCGGCGAGGTCCCGCGAGACGGCGTCGCGCCACATCGGGTGGTCGTCCACGACCATCACCCGTATCGGCCGGTCAGTCGTCGGCTGATCGGTCATCAGAGCCCTTCCTCGGGACACGGAGTTCGACCTCGACGCCCTCTCCGGGCGCCGAGTACAGCTCGGCCGTGCCGCCGAGGTCCAGCAGCCGGCCGCGGATGGACTGGGAGACGCCCAGCCGCCCGGCCCGCTCCGCCTCGCCGAGGCGGCCGGGGGCGAAGCCGGGGCCGTCGTCGCGGATGCTGACCGTGACGGCCTGCGGCTCGTCCTCCACCAGGATCCAGGCCCGGGCCCGCTCCCCGGCGTGCCGGCGGACGTTGTCGACGGCGGCGCCGACCGCCGCGGCCAGTTCGCCGGCCGCCCCGGCGGGCAGCAGCACCGGCCCGCCGGGGGCGGACAGCGTGATCCGCTCGTCGGCGTACGGGCGCAGCAGCGCGGTGAGGTCCTGCGGCTCCCCGGCCCCGCACCCCTGCGGGCGCTGCCCCGGGATCGGGCCGCCGGTCATCAGCGCCCGCAGGGCGCGCTCCTGCTCACCGGCCAGTCGGCCGAGTTCGGCGAAGTCGGCGTCGCCGCCCGGGCGTCCACCGGCCGCAGCCGCGGCGCCCTCGGCCGGCCGCGCGGTGAGTTCGGCGCCGTGGCGCTGGACGAGGGCGAGCACCTGGAGCACGCCGTCGTGGATGTCCCGGGAGAGCCGCTCGCGCTCCCGGGTGGCCGCCTCGACCTGGAGTGCCCGGGTGAGCGTCGCCTCGCTGGCGCGGGCCAGTTCGATGACGTAGCCGATGGCGCAGCCAGCCACCATCAGCAGCATGATGTTGTGGATGTTGTCGCCGGTCGGGCCGCCGTGGCCGAGGATGTTGGCGACGCCGATCACCGTGCCCGCGGCGGCCGCCCAGCGCCAGCCGCCCTTGCCGGCGAAGCCGAGCACCGTGCCGGCGGCCCAGATGGTCGGCAGGGTGGGCGCGCCGTGGCTGATCCGTACCGGGTCGTCGGTCAGGCCGCTCATCACGATGCCGGTGACGGCGAGGGTGAGGTCGGTGCCGAGCACGTACCAGGTGCAGCGCTGCGGGCCGGCGAAGGCCCGGGTGCTGGCGAGTGTCCAGAGGGTGAGTGTGCCGAGGAAGATCCAGCCGGCGACGGGGTGCAGGAAGTCCAGGTAGGAGTTGAGGTAGCGCAGCAGGGCGTAGCACAGGGCCAGCACCCGGAAGTAGGAGATGGCCTTCCACAACGGCAGTTCGACGGACATGCCCCCGGCCGCGACCGCGCCGCCGACTGCCCCGGTTCTCTCGCCGTCCGTCATCCTTGCGCCCCTCCCCTGGGCCGTGCCCGCGGTCGTCAGGCCGACCCGGTCTCCTTCGGCTCCTGCCCGGACTGCTCAGCCTGCTCGGCCTTCTCCGTCGCGGCGGCCTTGTCGGCGGCGGCCTTCTCGGCATCCGCCTCCGCCTTCTCCGCCTTGGCGGCGGCCTTGCGCTCGGCGTCGGCCTTCTTCTTGTCGTCGGCGATCTGCCGCTTGGCGGCGGTCGCGTAGATGTCCACGTACTCCTGGCCGGAGAGCCGCATGATCTCGTACATCACCTCGTCCGTCACCGAACGGAGGATGAAGCGGTCGTTCTCCATGCCGTGGTAGCGGGAGAAGTCCAGCGGGCGGCCGATCCGGATGCCGGGGCGGGTGCCGAAGTTGGGGATCACCTGACCGGGCGGCTGGACCTTCTCAGTGTCGATCATGGCGACCGGGATGACCGGCGCGCCGGTGGCCAGCGCGACGCGGGCCAGGCCGCCGACCTTGCCGCGGTACAGCTTGCCGTCGGGCGAGCGGGTGCCCTCGGGGTAGACGCCGAACAGCTCGCCGCCGTCCAGCACCGCGATGGCGCTGCGGATCGCGGCCTCGCCCGCGCCGCGCACGCCCGAGCGGTCCACCGGCAGCTGGCCGACGCCCTTGAAGAACGCGGCGGTCAGCCGGCCCTTGATGCCCGGGGTGTTGAAGTACTCGGCCTTCGCGATGAAGGTCACCCGGCGTTTGATCAGCGCGGGGAAGAAGAAGGAGTCCGAGAAGGACAGGTGGTTGCTCGCGATGATGGCCGCGCCCTCGGTGGGGATGTTCTCCTCACCCTCGATCCACGGCCGGAAGAAGATCCGAAGCAGTGGCGCGACGATCATCTTCATCAGTCGGTAGAACAACCCGGGCCTCCTGTTATGCGGACCGGTCGATCCTAATGCCCCGTGGGCTCGGCCCGCGCCCCGCCCCGCCCCGGCGGGCCGCCGCCGGACTCCCGCAGGCACTCGCACGGGGGCCTCCGCGAGGGGCGCGCGGCCCGCGCGGAGGCCGCCATGAGGGGTGTACGTCCCGGGCGGGGCCGTGGGACGATGCGGATTCCCGCAGCCTCCCCCTCCAGCGTTCCTCCCCCAGCGCCACCCGCCCGCGAAGGAGTCCGCCATGCCGTTGCTGCCCGGTGCCGAACCGTACCGCCACCACGGCGGACCGGTGGGGGTGCTGCTGTGCCACGGCTTCACCGGATCGCCGCAGTCGCTGCGGCCCTGGGCGGAGGAACTGGCGGCGGCCGGGTTCAGCGTGTCGCTGCCGCTGCTGCCCGGGCACGGCACCCGGTGGCGGGACATGCAGGTCACCCGCTGGGAGGACTGGTACGCCGAGGTCGAGCACGAACTGCTGACGCTCTCCGCCGAGTGCGAGCAGGTCTTCGTCTGCGCGCTGTCGATGGGCGGCGCGCTGGCGCTGCGGCTGGCCGCGCTGCACGGTCCGGCGGTGTCCGGGCTGGTGCTGGTCAACCCGTCGGTGCGCTCGGACAACCCCGCGAGTGTGCTGCTGCCGGTGCTGCGGCACCTCGTGCCGAGCGTGCCCGGGGTCGCCGACGACATCGCCAAGCCCGGCGCGGTCGAGCTGGGCTACGACCGGACGCCGCTGAACGCCGCCTGGTCGCTGGGCCGGCTGTGGCGGGACGTCCAACGGCGGCTGCCGCAGGTGACCCAGCCGGTGCTGCTGTTCCGCAGTCCGCAGGACCACGTCGTCTCGCCGGCCAACTCGGAACTGGTGCTGGCCCGGATATCCTCGACCGACGTGACGGAGCGGCTGTGCCAGCGCAGCTTCCACGTCGCGACGCTGGACCACGACGCGGCGGAAATATTCGCGGCCAGCCAGGACTTCATCCGACGGCTGGCCCCCGCGCACGCGGTGGGCGTCACCGGGGTCGAATCCGACGATCACCATGGCTGAAGGGCCGGAAGTGCACGAGAGCAGCACGGCGGGCGGCGGGGACGAGGCACCCCGCGAGGACGGCACGGCGAAGGACAGCACAGCGAAGGACGGCACGGCGAAGGACGGCACCGCGCACAGCGGCGCCCCGGCGGACCGTCCGGGGGCGGACGGCGTCACCGCACCGGCCGCGGAGGCCGCCGAAGCACCGGCCGCCGACCGGCGCCCGGCCGAACCGGACGCCACCGCGCCCGCGGAGCCCCGCACCCGGCGCGCCCCCGAGCGCAGCCAGGCCGAGCAGGACGAGATCTTCGCCGCCCTGGTCGCCCAGTTCGACGACCCCGTGGACCTCACCAACCCCAACTGGCCGGAGGTCGAGAACCTCCGGGCCCAGAGCGAGCTGAAGGGCGGCTTCAAGGACGCCCCCGGCTCCCGGACCGACCCGGACGACCTCGCCGACCTCGCCCCGCAGCCCCGCCCCCGCTCCGGTCGGCCGGTGATGCCGGCGGCGGGCTCGGGCCCGCGCGACTTCGAGCTGGCCGAGGAGACCGACGAGGACCACTACGTCCCGCCGGAGCCCCCGCCGCTGCCGACGGCCGACGTCACCGCGAAGTTCGCCTGGCTCGCGGTGCTCGGCGGCCCCGCCCTGCTGCTGTTCGACGCGGTGGTGTGGCGGGAGATCGCCGGCTGGCCGGCCTGGGTCGGGATCACCGCCTTCCTCGGCGGCTTCGTCACCCTGGTGACCCGGATGAAGGACCGCGACGAGGACGAGCCCGAGGACCCGGACAACGGCGCCGTGGTCTGAGCCAAGCTCCTAAGCCTCCGGCAGCTCCAGCACCGCGAGCACCGGCAGGTGGTCGGTCGCGGCGCGCAGGTCGGCCTCGGTGACGCCGGGCAGCCCGTGCGGCACCCCGCAGCCGAGGACGGTGATCCCGGGCGTGGCGAACACGGCGTCGATCCGCTGGTAGGGGCGCTCGGGGACGGACGTGAACTCGCCGCCCCAGGGCGCGGTCGGGTACCCGTCCTGGAGCCGCGCGGCCAGCAGCTGCCAGCCCCTGCCGTCCGGGTGCTCGTTGAAGTCCCCTGCCACGATGCCGTGTTCGGCGATCCCGAGCTGGTCGAGCAGCAGCTCGAACTGGCCGTACCGCTCGTCGGCGTCCAGGCTGAGGTGGCAGCTGGTGAGGGTGAACGGCGCCGTTCCGGGCAGTCGCAGCAGCGCGGTGGCGAAGCCGCGGGCGTGCAGGCCACGGGTCTTGGGCAGCAGCCGGTCGTGCACGCCCAGCAGTTGCGCCGCGCCGGGCCGGCCGAGCAGCAGCGGCCCGGCGGCGGTCCGGCCGCCGCCGGCCAGGACGACCGTCCCGGTGCTCCGGGCCAGCCGGGCGGCCTGGCCCTCGGGCCGCCAGTAGCGCGGTGACTCCTGGATGCAGACCAGGTCGGGTGCGCAGGCCCGGATCACCCGGGCCAGCGCCCGCCGGTCGTCCCGCAGCGAGCGGATGTTGTAGCTGAGCAGGCGCAGCCGGCGCGGGCCGGGCGGCGGCGGTTCGGCGGGTGCCGTGGTCATGGTCCTGGTCCTCCCCGTACGTGGTGCGTGGGACGACCGTACGGCAGGGCCGGGGGCGTGCGTCGGCGGCGGCGCGTCCGGGGTTGGTCGGGGTCCGGTCGCACCGCCGCCGGCGGGTTCAGGGGGTGGCTACGCGGTGCGGGCCAGGTCGGCGGCGCCGACGATGCCGGCGGCGGAGCCCATCGAGGCCAGCACGACCTCGGCGCGCGGGCGGTGGATGCCGCCGGTGAGGTAGTGCTCGAAGGCCTTGGCGACCGGGTCGAGCAGCAGACGGCCGGAGTCGGAGACGCCGCCGCCGAGGACGAAGACGCCCGGGTCGAAGAGCGCGGCGAGGTCGGCCATGCCGCGGCCGAGCCAGTCGGCCAGTTCGGCGTAGCACTCCAGGGCGAGCGGGTCGCCCTCCTCGGCCGCCTCGGTGATGTGGATGCCGCGGATGGTCTCGGCGACGCCGTCGTTGAGCTCCAGCATCCGCCGGCCGCGCACCTGGTCGGCGGCGGCCTTCTCCCGACCGTAGCGGCGCAGCGCCCGCCCGGAGCCGTACTGCTCCCAGCAGCCCTTGCCGCCGCAGCCGCAGGTCAGGCCGTCGGGGACCATGTTGAGGTGGCCGATCTCGCCGGCCACGCCGAACCGGCCGCGGTGCAGCCGGCCGTCGAGGACGATGCCGCCGCCGATGCCGGTGCCGACGGTGATCAGCACCATGTCCTGGTGGTCGGCGGCGGCGCCGAAGCGGAACTCGGCCCAGGCGGCGCAGTTGGCGTCGTTCTCGACGACGGTGTCCAGGCCGGCGAGCTCCTCGATGCGGCCGCGCAGCGGCTCGTTCTCCCAGTCGATGTTGGGCGCGAAGATCACCGTGGAACGGTTGCTGTCCACGAAGCCGGGGGCGCCGACGCCGACGGCGGTGACGTCGGGGTGCTGCTCCTTGAGCTCGCGCACGGCCTGCGCGATGGCATCGACCGCCCACTGCGGGTCGGCCGGGGTGGGCACCCTGGTCCGGGCCAGGATCGCGCCCGCCTCGTCGACCACGCCTGCCGCGATCTTGGTCCCGCCGACATCGACGCCGATGGTCAGAGCCATGTGTCCCTCAGCTATTCACTCGTTCCCGCTGGGCGGAACGGTACCGCCCAACCCTGCCCCCCGTACACAGCCTCGCATACATTAACCGAAGACAATCATGGACCAACCGGGCCGTGACGCTTCAAAAGTCGTATCTAATCGCCCGCTTCGTCACGCACCAGAGCAACGCGATCACGGTTCGAAGGTTACGGATTCACTGCTTGGCGGACGCCTCGTCAGGCGTGTCGAGGTCGATCCGCTCGGTGGCGGCGCCCTCGCCGGCCGTCCAGCGGTGCTCGTGGCCGGCCACCGCGGCCCGGTAGGCGGCCAGCAGCTCGGTGCCCGCGGCGGCCAGCCCGGAGCCGGCGGCGGCGAGGTGGGAGTAGACCTCGGGCTGCTGGGTGCGCAGCCGGTCGGCCAGCCCGGAGAGGGTGATCAGGGTGTCGGCGCTCGCCTCCTGCGCCTTCTGGCCGACGGCGGAGGCGAGCTTGCGCACCTCGTCCACCAGCGGGCCCAGCTCCGGCCCGAACGGGTGGGCCTGCGGACCGCCCGGCTCGGCGGTGGGCTCGGTCCGGTCGTCGGTGCTGGTCATCGCGGGCGCCTCCTCAGCCGGGGCCGCACCCCGCGGCCCTCGGGCCCGACGCTACCGGACAGCCCGTAGGGGCCCCGAAAGCACTTCAGCCCCGGGGCCAGAGCGCCGGGTCGGGCGCGAACCGCACCGAGAGCGCCCCGTCGTGCAGGCTCGCGCCGGCCACCGTGCAGCGGCGCAGCGCGGACGGCAGGGTGAGCACCCGGCGGTGGGCACCGAGGCCGACCACCAGTTCGTCGCCGCGCCGGACGAGGTCCAGCTCGGCCCGGTCGGCGCCGGGCAGTGCGAGGTGCCAGACCAGCAGGCCCTCCTCGGCGAGGCGGTCCTCGACCGGCCAGGGCTCGGGGGCCAGCCGCTCCGGGCCGGGCCCGTCCCCGTACAGCCGGTCGGCGACGGCCTCCAGGGTGGCCTCGGCCAGTCCGGTGGCCAGCACCGGGGCGTCGGTCTCGGCCGCGAGCTCGGCCAGCTCCTCCCGGCGGCGGCGGGCCAGCGCGGCCAGCCACGGGTCCGGCGAGTCGGCCGCGCCCTCGGGCAGCACGCCGTGCACCACGACGGCGTCCGGCCGGTGGCCGTGCAGGGCCAACCCGGCCCGGATCCGGCCCAGTTCCTGGTACGGGTGGCCGTCGGCGGGCACGACCAGGCGCACGCTGGTGCCGGGCGCGGCGATCGCGGCGCGGGACTCGGCGAGCACCGCGGCGGCCTTGGTCCGCCCCTCGTACAGCCACTCGGCGGGCATCGGCACGCCGGCCAGGCCGGCCAGCAGCGGGCGCAGCGCCCGGGCCGCCTGCCGCTGCTCGGGGACGAGCCGGTCCAGGTAGCGCTCCAACTGCTCGGGCAGGGCGAGGGTGGCGATCAGCTCGGCGGGCGGCGGGGCGAGCACGACCAGGACGTCCTGGTCGGCGGCGGGCAGGGCGCGCAGCAGGGCGATCCGGGCGATGCCGGGGAGGGCGGTCAGCTCCTCGGGGTCGAGCTGCTCGGCACCGAGCAGGTCGAGGGCGGGCTTGAGCCGACTGGTGAGCTCGCCGGCGGCGTACCGGAAGGCGGCCTGCTCGTCGATCCGGGAGACGGTCAGGCCGGGTGCGTAGCGGGCCGGTTCGGGCTCCAGGCGGGTGCCGAGGACGCCGTCCAGGGCGCGGTGCGGGTCGTCGGCGGCCAGCAGCCAGGTGCGGTGGCCGCGCCGGGCCGCGTGCAGGGCGGTGGCGGCGGCCACCACGGGCGCGCCCGCGTCGCCGCTGACCAGGATGGTGCGTGTCGCCGTCATGCCGTCGGCCCCCGTTCCGCCGCGTCAGCCCTGGACGGGCTTCTTGCCGTCGGCGTCCTCGACGCGCTTCTTCAGACCGGCCAGGGCGCGGTCGATGATGACCTTCTCGGCCTTGCGCTTGATCATGCCGAGCATCGGGATCTTGACGTCCACGGCGAGCTGGTACGTCACCTCGGTGCGGCTGCCGGAGAGCGGGGCGAGCGTGTAGGAGCCGTCCAGCGAGCGGAGCATCTGGCTGCGCACGAGGGTCCAGCCGACCTCGCGGTCGCCGTCCCAGGTGTAGGCGAGGACGTGCTCGTCGCGGATGGCGCCGGCGTCGAGCAGCAGGCGGACCTGGGCGGCGCGGCCGTTCTCGCCGGCTTCCAGGACCTCGACCTCCTTGACCTCGCCGGTCCAGGCCGGGTAGGCGGCGAAGTCGGCGATCACGGCCATGACCGTGGCCGGGGTCGCGTCGATGGTGATGCTCGACCTGGTGTGCTCCGCCATGGAATGGCCCTCCGCGTCGTCCCTCTGCCTGCCGGTCCGGTCGAGCGTGCTCGGCCTTGTCCGCCCGGAGCAGGCTACCGCGACCGGCGATCGGCTCGGCCGCGCGGGCCACGGCTCGGCGGGGGCCCGGCGCCGGTCGGCGGGGCATGCTACCGGCCGGTCACCTCGGGGCTGTCGTAGGGTGCCATTCGAACGACCCGGTCACGGCCTGGTCGGACCCGGCCGGGTGTGACACTTCGAACACCGGAGCCGACCCCCCTGGTCGAAGCTGCCTACCGGGCAGTAACGTCCTGCCGTCCCGCAGCGTCGCGAACGAGGAGCAGTCTTGCTCGACTTCAGCCTTCCGGCTCTCTACCAGGTACCCAGCGGCGGTAATCTCTCCGACCCTGTGCACCGGAACGCAGCGGAGCACCCGGATGTCGCGGTGCTCAGCCGTAAGGTGGACGGCCGCTGGCAGGAGTTGACCGCGGTGCAGTTCCTGGCCGAGGTGCACGCCGCCGCCAAGGGCCTGATCGCCGCGGGCATCGAGCCGGGCGACCGGGTGGGCGTCATGTCCCGCACCCGGTACGAGTGGACGCTGCTGGACTTCGCGATCTGGACGGCCGGCGCGATCACCGTCCCGGTGTACGAGACCTCCTCCGCCGAGCAGGTCGAGTGGATCCTCGGCGACTCCGGCGCGGTCGCCGTCGTCACCGAGACCGACCAGCACGTCAAGGTCGTCGACGAGGTCCGCGGCCGGCTGACCGGGCTGAAGCACACCTGGCAGATCGAGGGCGGCGCGATCGCCGCGCTGGCCGAGGCCGGGAAGGACGTCCCGGACGAGACGGTGCAGGAGCGCCGCTCGACCGCGACCGCCGACTCGATCGCCACCATCGTCTACACCTCGGGCACCACCGGCCGCCCGAAGGGCTGTCAGCTGACGCACGCCAACTTCCTCGCCGAGTGCGGCAACGTGGTGGAGCGCCTGGCCCCGCTGTTCCGCACCGGCGACAGCTCCGTCCTGCTGTTCCTGCCGCTGGCCCACGTGCTCGGCCGGATCGCCGAGATCGCCACTGCGATGGCGCCGATCAAGCTGGGCCACGTCTCCGACATCAGGGACGTCACCGCCGAGCTGGCCGCCTTCAAGCCGAGCCTGATCCTGGGCGTGCCGAGAGTCTTCGAGAAGGTCTACAACACCGCCCGCGCCAAGGCCCAGGCCGACGGCAAGGGCAAGATCTTCGACAAGGCCGCCGACACCGCGATCGCCTACAGCCGGGCGCTGGACGCCGGCGGCGCGGGCCTGGTCCTGCGGATCAAGCACGCGGTCTTCGACAAGCTGGTCTACAGCAAGCTGCGCGCCGCCCTCGGCGGCCGGGCCACCCACGCCATCTCCGGCGGCGCCCCGCTCGGCGAGCGGCTGGGCCACTTCTACCGGGGCATCGGCTTCACCGTCCTGGAGGGCTACGGCCTGACCGAGACCTGCGCGGCCACCGCCTTCAACCCGTGGGACAAGCCGAAGATCGGCACGGTCGGCCAGCCGGTCCCCGGCGCCTCGGTGCGGATCGCCGAGGACGGCGAGGTCTTCTTCAAGGGCCCGCACGTCTTCACCGGCTACTGGAACAACCCGCAGGCCACCGCCGACACCCTCAAGGACGGCTGGATCGCCACCGGCGACCTCGGCTCGCTGGACTCCGAGGGCTACCTGACCATCACCGGCCGCAAGAAGGAGATCATCGTCACCGCGGGCGGCAAGAACGTCGCCCCGGCCGTGATCGAGGACCGCATCCGGGCGCACGCGCTGGTCGGCGAGGTCATGGTGGTCGGCGACCGCAAGCCCTTCGTGGCCTGCCTGGTCACCGTCGACCCGGACTTCTTCCCCAAGTGGAAGGAGCTCAACGGCAAGCCCGCCACCGCCACGGTGGCCGAGCTGAGCCAGGACCCTGACCTGCTGGCCGCCCTCCAGGCCGCGGTGGACGACGGCAACGCGGCCGTCTCGCACGCCGAGGCGGTCAAGAAGTTCCGCCTACTGGACACCGAGTTCTCCGAGGAGAGCGGGCATCTGACACCCTCCCTCAAGCTCAAGCGCAACCTCGTGCTGAAGGACTTCGCCGCCGACATCGAGGCGATCTACCAGAAGTAGCCGCAGGGCCCCGCCTCCGCGGAAGGAGGCGGGGCCCGCTCACGTGCCCAAGCCCGGTCTAGGCCGCCAGCAGCGAGGTCAGCCGCCCGGCCAGCAGGTCCCAGCGCCAGGAGCGCTCCACCCAGCGCCGCCCGGCCTCGCCCATCCGCCGACGCAGCTCCTCGTCGCCCAGCAGCCGGACGATCCGCTCGGCGGCCGCGGCGGCCGAGCCGCCCGGCACCACGTACCCGGTCTCGCCCTCCAGCACCGCGTCCGGCGCGCCGCCGGAGTCGCCCGCGACCACCGGCAGACCGGTCGCCGAGGCCTCCAGGTAGACGATGCCCAGGCCCTCGACGTCCAGCCCCCCGCGCCTGGTCCGGCAGGGCATCGCGAAGACGTCCCCGGCCCCGTAGTGGGCGGGCAGCTCCTCCCACGGCACCGAGCCGGTGAAGCGCACCGAGGCCCGGACTCCCCTGGCGTCGGCCAGCTTCTCCAGGTCCGCCCGGTACGGGCCGCCGCCGACGATCAGCAGCACGGCGTCCGGCACATCGGCGAGGATCTGCGGCATCGCCTCGATCAGCGTGTCCTGCCCCTTGCGCGGCACCAGCCGGGAGACGCAGACCACCACCGGCCGGTCCGCCAGCCCGAGCCGGCGACGCACCTCGGCGCCCCCCGAGCCCGGGTGGAAGGTCGTCTCGTCCACGCCCGGCGGCAGCTGCACCATCCGGGCCGCGGCCTGCGGCCCGACCGCGCCCGCGATCCGGGACCGGGTGTACTCCCCCAGGTACGTCAGCACGTCGGTGCCCGCGCCGATCCGCCGCAGCAGCTGCCGGGCGGCCGGCAGCTGGGCCCAGGCGGCCTCGTGCCCGTGGGTCATGCCGAGCAGCCGCGCCGCACCGGCCCGGCGCAGCGCGGGCGCCATCAGCCCGAGCGGGGCGGCGGCGCCGAACCAGACCGAGTCGCACTTCTCCGCCCGCAGGATCTCGGCGGCCCGCCGGGTGACCCGCGGTGTGGGAACCATCACCTTCGTCCGGTCCCGGATCACCGGGAACGGCTGCTCGGCGTCGAAGCGGGCCACCTCGGTGCCGTCCCGCCAGGTCGAGGCGTACACCACGATGCTCCCGGCGGGCTGACGTACAGCCATGTTGTGCACGAAGGCCTGGATGCCGCCGGGGCGGGGCGGGAAGTCGTTGGTGACGATCAAGGTTCGGTGCATTCAGGCCACGGCTCGCTTGTCGGGGGGTGCGCGGTGTACCGCTGGGTGATCCGTACGATAGGTCAACACCATGACCCGCCGGGAACGGATCCGCGCACGGCAACCGTTTCACCCCCGGGTCAGTCCTAGAACCTAGGCGGCCGGTGGCGGCCCGGCCCAGCGTGCCGTGCCCGCCCCTCCGACCGCCCGGGCGTCCGTCGCGCGGCGCCTCCGGTGGGACGTCCGAGACGAACGAGGGAGCGCAGTGGAGTTGGCCCCGGCCACCGAGTCCGGTACACCCAGCGGCGCCGCCGGCCCCGGCCCGACGCCGGCCGCCCGGCAGGAGCCGGCCCGTGCCCCCGGCCGCCCGTTCGGGGCGCTCGCCGCACTCGGCGCCACCTGGCTGGCCACCCGGACGGTGCTGGTGCTGCTGATGACCGGCGTGGTCAAGGGGCTCGGCGGGGACATCACCGCCGACGTCTGGATGATCTACCACGCCTGGTACGGCGTCCTGCAGACCGGCACCTTCCCGTTCGACGACGTGACCTGGCAGTACCCGCCCGGCGCGGCCCTGGTGATCCTGCTGCCGGGCCTGCTGCCCTGGTCGTACCTGGTCTCCTTCTGGGTGATCTGCGGGATCGCCGACATCGCCGCCACCGCCCTGCTGGTCCGCACCGGACTGCGCCGGGGCCGGGCACTGACCGGCGCCTGGATGTGGGTGGTGGCCGTGCCGCTGCTCGGCCCGATGGTCTACAACCGGCTGGACATCATCGTCACCACGATCGCCCTGGCCGGCCTGCTGGCGCTGATCCGCCGCCCGGCGATCGGCGGGATGCTGCTCGGCCTAGGCGGGATCATCAAGATCTGGCCGCTGCTCGCCCTGATCGGCACCCCCTCCGGCCGCCGCACCCGCCGCGCCTGGACGCTGGCCGCGGCCACCGCCGTCTCGGTGGGCTTCCTGCTCGCGGCCGGGATGAACGGCGCCTTCGGCTTCCTCGCCTTCCAGAAGGAGCGCGGCATCGAGGTGGAGTCGCTCGGCGCGCTGCCGCTGCACTTCGCCCGGCTCGCGGACGCCTGGGACGGCAAGGTCACCATGAACTACGGCTCCCCGGAGATGCTCGGGCCGTGGGTCCCCGTGATCAGCAAGGTGATGATGGCCGGCACCGTGCTGGGCTTCGCCTGGCTGCTGCTCTGGCGCTTCACCGCCAAGCGCCGCAACGCGGCCACCATGTACGACGCGGCGCTCAGCGCGCTGCTCATCTTCACCGTCACCAGCCGGGTGATCAGCCCGCAGTACCTGGTCTGGCTGATCGGCGTCGCCGCGGTCTGCCTGACCGTGCGCGGCAGCAGCCAGCGGCCGGTGGCCCTGCTGATCCTGCTCGCCTGCCCGCTGACGCTGGCCGAGTTCCCGCTGATGTTCAGCCGGATCCTCGCCAGCGAGCCCTGGGGCGTCACCGTGCTCAGCCTGCGCAACCTGCTGCTGCTGGCCGCCACCGTGCTCTCCTGCATCCGGCTCTGGCGCGCGACCCGCGGCCCGGCACAGCTCCCGGCGACGGTGGTGCTGGCCAAGCCCGAGGCGGTGCCCGCCGGCGCCTACCCGGTGCGCCCCGGCATCGCCTACGAGCAGGACCTGCTGGACGGCATCGACCGGCCCGGCACCCCGGCCAGGCAGCGGCGCTGAACGACGCGCGCCTTCAATCGCGCAGCGCGGCCACCTCGGCCAGCCAGAGCCGGGTGAACTCGGCCAGGCCGACGCCCGGTCCGGCCCGGAGCAGCCGGTCGAGCCGGCGGTCCCGGTCCTCCCCCTGCCCGTCGGCCGCGCCGACCGCCCGGTAGAACGCCACGAGCCGCTCGGGCCCGTAGCGCCGGGCGATCAGCTCGCAGGCGAGCCAGGCCTGCTCGTACGCCTGGGCGATGCCGTCGGCGCCCGCGGTGAAGTCCCGGTCGGCGGGCAGCGCGGCGGGCAGCCGGCCGGCGGCGACGTCCCGGGCCAGCTCGGGGGCGATCTGCTGCGGGCGCCGGCCGGAGCCCCGGTAGGCGGTCCAGTCGGCGACGCCCTCGGAGAGCCAGAGCGGTGTCCAGGCCCGGGTGTCGGCCCTGGTCGCGACGTGGGTGGCCTCGTGGGTGACGACCACCTGCCGGCCGAAGTCGCTGAGCCGCCCGAACGTCCCGGGGTTGACCAGCACCCGGTCGGCGGGGGTGTGCCAGGGCGCGCCGGCGGCGGCCGAGGTGACCGCCGCCATGCCCGTCCAGCCCGCCGGGTCGACCTCCAGCAGCCGGGCGAACTGCTCTGCGGTGGCGGGCACTTCGAGCAGCAGGCGGCCCGCCCAGCCGGTGCCCCAGGCCTCGCTCACGGCGGGCACGGCCCGGTCCCCCACCGCGACCAGGCCGGCCGGGTCGGGCCCGTCGGCCAGGCCCAGCACCAGGCAGTGCGCGCCCGCCGCGGACCGGGCGGAGCCGAGGTCCCAGAGTGCCGGGGGCCCGCTCGCGCTCTCCTCCCGGTCGACCCGCCAGCTGCCGCCGGCCCGGACCAGGTCGATCCGGCGCGGGTACACCACCGGGTAGTCGTCGTACCCGGTGATCCGGACCGCCAGGTCGGCGGCGGCCGTGAGCCGCTCCGGCCCGGCGTCCG
This sequence comes from Kitasatospora sp. NPDC059817, assembly GCF_042731835.1. Classification (NCBI taxonomy): domain Bacteria; kingdom Bacillati; phylum Actinomycetota; class Actinomycetes; order Kitasatosporales; family Streptomycetaceae; genus Kitasatospora; species Kitasatospora sp. NPDC059817. The sequence continues at coordinate 35,501 of NZ_JBHWIR010000012.1, forward strand.
CGCCGAGCACCAGGTTGCGGTAGCCGGCCTCGATCGCCGCCGGTCCGGACCAGGAGGGCAGCGCCCGGGCCCGCGCGTCCAGCAGTGCGGCCACCTCGGCCCGCCGGTCCGCCGCCCACCGGCCCGACGCCCGCCCGGCCGCCGAGGGGGCCGCCGGGGCGGCCGGCGGCAGCGACAGCTGGGCCAGACCGCCGACCGCGAGCAGCAGCGCACCGCGCCGGGACAGCGTCCGGCGGGCGCCGCCTATCGGGTGGGGGGTGTCGGGGTCGGACGGTGCCGGGCTCAGAGCCGGACCACCCCCGCGACCGGCATCGCGTTGACGCTCTCGTAGCGGACCCTGGCGCCCGGGTAGGGGGCGTGCACGATCACCCCGCCGCCGGCGTACATCCCGACGTGGTGCATGTCCCGGTAGAAGATCACCAGGTCTCCCGGCCGCGCTTCGGAGAGGCTGACCCGCTGCCCGACGTACGCCTGGGCCTGCGAGGTGCGCGGCAGGGTCACTCCGGCCTGCCGCCAGCTGTAGTACATCAGACCGGAGCAGTCGAAGGCGCGGGGCCCGGTGGATCCGTAGAGGTAGGGCGAGCCGATCATCCGCACCGCGGCGGCCAGCGCGGCCGCCCCGCGCTCGGAGGCGGGCGGGGCCGTGCCGAGGTCCAGCCGGTCGGTGCCCCGGGTGGCGCGCTGCTCGGCCTCCTGGGCGTCCTGGGCGGCCATCCGGGCCCGCTCGGCGACGCCCAGGCTGTTCAGCAGCCGCTGGGCCTTGGTGAGCCGCTGCTGGATCTGCTGCTTGCTGTCGGCGAGCGAGCGGCGGGCCTGGTCGAGTTCGGCGAGCTTGCCGGCGGTCTCGGTGCGGCGCTGGTCGAGCCGGCGCTGGCGGGTGGCCAGTTCGTGCAGGGTCTCCTGCTGCCGCTCGGCGGCCTGGTCGAGGGTGCGGGCCCGGGACAGGTAGCCCTCCGGGTCGGTGGAGAGCATCAGCTGGACGGTCTGGGCCATGCCGCCGCCGCGGTACTCGGCGCCGGCCACGGTGGCGAGGTCGCCGCGCAACTGGTTGAGCTGGTCCTGGGCGACGGCGATCTCGCCCTGGAGGACGGTCGTCTCGCCCTGGAGGCGCTGCTGCGTCTCCAGGGCGGCGTTGTACTTCTCGGACGCCTGCTCGGCCTCGCCGTAGAGCTGTTCCACCTGCGCCTTGACGTCCTTGCGGGTGGGCGTGTCCGGCACGGCGGGGGCGGCCTGGGCGCTGCCGCCCGCCGTCACGCCCAGGGCGGTGGTGGCGGCCGCGGTCAGCACCAGCGCACGGGCGAGCAGTTGGGGACGACGGTGCACGGGCATGGCGGCAGCGGCTCCGATCCGGCGGTGGGGCCCCGCCGCCGCACCAACGCGGGCGGCCCTGGAAGCGGAGTCCGGTGGCAGACGTTAGCGAGTCCGGGCAACCGAGTCCAAACCCCTGCCAACCCGAATATTTGACCCGTAATCGGACATCAGTCCGAGGCGCCGGAAAAGCCGCAGGCCCGGCCTTCCGTGGTGGAAGGCCGGGCCTGGGAGGGCCTGCGCGGGGATCAGACCCGCACGATGGAGGTCAGCGGCATGTTGCCGACCGCCTCGTAGCGGACCGACGCGCCGGGCTTGGGCGCGTGCAGCACCTGGCCGTTGCCGGCGTAGATGCCGACGTGGTGGGCGTCCCCGTAGAAGATCAGCAGGTCGCCGGGCTGGGCCTGGGAGAGGTCGGTGCCGATCCGGGTACCGGCGTGGGCCTGCTCCTGCGAGGTGCGCGGCAGCGCCACGTCGACCTGGTTGAACGCCCAGACCATCAGGCCCGAGCAGTCGAAGGAACCGGGGCCGGAGGCGCCGTAGACGTACGGGCTGCCGATCTTGGAGGCGGCGATGGACAGCGCCGCGGCGCCGCGCGAGCTGCCGGCGCTCGGCTTGGTGACCGGCGCGGCGGGGGCCTGCGACGCGCTCAGGTCGGTGCGGCTGTTGTCGCGGGAGGAGCGGTCGGCGGCCTGCTGGGCCGCCGCCTGCTGCTGGGCGGCCTTCGCGGCGGCGTCGGCCTTCGCCTTGGCCTCGGCGGCGGCCTTCTCCTCGGCCGCGCGGATCGCCTGGCGCTCCTGCTCGGACAGGGTGTTGAAGAGGTCCTGCGCGGCCTTGAGCTTGCCCTGGACCTCGTCCTTGGCGCTCTTCAGCTGCTGGGTGGTGGTCTCCATCTCGGCGAGCTTGCCCTGGGCCTCGGAGCGCACCTGGTCGAGCTTGCGCTGCTCGTCCTGGAGCTGCTTGAGCTGGCCCTTCTGGGTGCCGCCGGCCTGGTTCAGCGTGTCGGCCTGGCTCAGGAAGGTGTCCGGGCTGGCGGAGAACATCAGCTGGACGGTCTGCGATATGCCGCCGTTGCGGTACTGCTCGCCGGCGATCTCGGCCAGGCCGCCCTGAAGGTCGGTCACCTGCCCCTGCTGCCGCGCCACCTGGTCCTGGAGGTCGGTGACCTGCTTCTGCAGCTGCTGCTGCTTCTCCTGGGCGGCGTTGAGCTTCTCGGTCGCGACCTCGGCCTGCTCGTTGAGCTGGTCGACCTGCTCCTTGACCTGGTCCTTGGTCGGCTGCGGGTCGGCGTGGGCGCCGGACTGCGCGGACAGCGCGACGGCCGCGGCGGCGAAGCCGGTCATGATCGAGACCCGGGTGCGACTAGCGGGCTTGGGACGACGATGGGACGCCACGAAGGCGGACTCCTTCTTCCTACGCCGTCTACCGGGTGAGCTGACGGGTTCGGGCCGGAAGCGTGCCCTACGACGCCTCACGGCCGTTCCACCGGCCGACCTGGCGCCGATTCACCCCGGAGGAACGTGGTTCCCCGGCTCCGTTCGACAGCACCCCCGACTGCTGGGCTCCCCGTCGGGCAGGCACTGGGCCCGCCCCGCTGCGTCACGAACTCGACGGAAACCACCGCCGTCACCCTGGCTGGGCGATCGGGAGTGCGGTGGTTCGGGGCACGACCCTAGTAACTGAACCGTGATCCGTTCAAATCCTTGTCAGAAAAAAGACGGAAGAAGACCAAAGTTCTTTTGTGAATATGACACATAGTGATCACCGCCGCACGCAAAGCTGATCAGTCTTCACCGGGGACTCGCGCGACGGACAAAACCCGAACGCCACCCCCGGTCGGAGGGTGGCGTGGATCACAGGCCCGGACGGGGCCCTTCGGGCGTGTCGGGCCGTCAGACCCGGCGGATCGTGTTGATCGGCATCGCGTCGACCTTCATCACCTTCACCACGTCGCCGGTGTGCGGCGCGTGCACCACCATGCCGTTGCCGATGTACATCCCGACGTGGTGCCGGTCGGGGCCGTAGATGACCAGGTCGCCCGGCTGGGCCTGGTCCAACGTGACCTTGGTGCCGACGTTGCCCTGCTCCTGCGAGGTACGCGGCAGCGAGACGCCGGCCTGGCCGTACGCCCAGACCATCAGGCCCGAGCAGTCGAAGGTGGTCGAGCCGGTGGCGCCCCACACGTACGGCGAGCCCTGCTTGCTCATCGCCTTGGCGACGGCCACGCCCGCGTAGCCGCCGGCCTGCGGGAGGCTGCCGAGGTCGGCGCGGTCGCTGCCGCGCGAGGCGCGGTCGTCCTGCTGCTGCTGGGCCCGCAGCGCGGCGCGGTCGGAGGCGCTGAGCGAGTTCAGCAGGTCCTGCGCGGCCTTGAGCTTCTGGTTGACGTCCGTCTTGGCCTGGTTCAGGTCCTTGGTGGTGGAGTCGAGCGAGGCCAGGACGGCGGCGGCCTCGGACTTCTCCTGGTCCAGCCGGCGCTGCTGGTCCAGCAGGCCCTTGAGCGCCTCGGACTCGCTGGCGCTGGCCTGCTGGGCGCTGGACGCCTTCTCCAGGTAGCCGGACGGGTCCGAGGAGAGCATCAGCTGGACGGACGGGTCGATGCCGCCGGTGCGGTACTGCTCGCCCGCCACGCCGGCCAGGCCGGTCTGGAGCTGGGTCATCTCGTCCTGGCTGCGGGCCACCTTGTCCTGCAGCTGGTCGGACTGCTTGCGGAGCTGGTCGGCCCGCTCCTTGGCGCCGTTGTACTTCTCCGCCGCCTGCTCCTGGTCCTGCTGGAGCTGGTCGATCTGCGCCTTGACGTCGCTCTTGCTGGGCTGGGGCGCGGCGTGCGCGGCGACCTGCGCGGAGAGGGCGACCGCGGTCGCCGCGGCAGCGGTGAGCACGGAGACCCGGGCGCGGCTCGGCTGCTTGGGACGGCGGTGGGAGGCCAAGGGAATTGCTCCTTCTTCCATCGGCCTCACCCGATCAGGTGAGAATCCGGAAAATAGGTTTGACGCCACACCCTAGGGAAGATCCACGGGTTTTGCCACTCCCCCGAAGGCGTGAACTCCACTTCCCCCGCAGGCTTCACCGGATGTGCACACCGCCGCAAACCGGGCGCTGACCAGGCGTCATTCCGTCGAGGCAGCCGTCAGGGCCGCGCCAGCCGGTTCAGCAGCAGAACGGAGGCCACGGGGCGCGCGCCCGCCTTCCGCACGCCCTCCGCGACCTCCCGGTCGGTGGACACCACCACCACCGGACGCCCCTGCGGCTCGGCCCGCACCAGACGGCGGATCAGCTCGTCCGCGGTCTCGCCGGTCCGGCTGAACCGCACCCGCACCCCCCGCGGTGGCGCCATGATCACCGGAACGTCCAGGTCCTGCCCGTCGAACACACAGGTGACCTCCGCCTGCGTGCGCTGGGCCAGCATCGCCAGCCCGCCCAGCAGCCGGATCCGCTGCTGCTCCAGCGGCAGCGTCGGATAGCCCGTCTTGGTCACGTTGTAGCCGTCCACCACCAGGTGCACCTGCGGGATCGCCAGCAGCTGATCCAGCAGCGCCGGATCGTCGTCGGCCAGACCGCGCCGGGCCACGTCGTGCGGCGAGGCCGCCCCCGGCACCACCGCCTCCACCAGGTCCCCCGGCCGGATCTGGGAGACCGGCAGCGCCAGCTCCCGCTGGAGCCCCTGCGCCGACTGCAGCACCGTGTCCAGCAGCAGCCGCAGCCGCATGTCCTCGACGCTGCGGCCCTCGCGGGCCGACCGGCGGCCCTGCTCGGCCGCCGTCTCCAGCTCGCCGACCCGGTGCCGCAGCCGCCGCGCCTCGGACTCCGCGGCGCCGCGCTCGGTGGCCGCCTGCGCCCTCGCGGCCTCCAGCTCGGCGGTCAGCCGCCTGGTCTCGGCCTGCGCCCGGCGGGTGTCGCTCTCCAGCGAGCGCACCTTCTTCCGCAGCGACTCGGCCTCCCGGCGGACGTCCTCGGACTCCGCACGCTGCCGCTCCAGGTCCGCCCGGGCCGCTGACCGCAGCTCGGCGAGCTCCGCCTGCAACTTCTCCACCAGCCGGGTGGCCTCGGCGGCCGCGCCCTCGGCGCCGGCCCGCTCGGCCTCCTCCCCGGCCTCGGCCACCAGCCGGCTCCAGCCGGCCGACCGCACCAGGTAGGCGGCGGCCGCGACGTCCATCGGATCGGCGGCGCCCGGGACGCTGCCCGACTCCAACGCCTTCACCAGGTCCGGCTGGCCCAGCCTCAGCCGCTCCGCTATCCGCACCCGGAACGCCGGCTCCGACTCCAGCGCCGCGGCCAGCGCCGTGGCCGCGTACTTGGCCCGCCGGGCCGGGGTGAACTTGACGTACTGGCGCAGGCTCTGCGGGAGCTCGCCGGGCGGCAGCCCGCCGAGCGCGTCCGAGGCCAGGCCGACCACGCGCCGGCGCACGCCCTCGGGCAGCGGCCGGTCCAGCTTCTCGGCAGCACGCTCCGCCACCGCCTCGCCGGAACCCACCGCCTCGCCGGAGCCTGCCGACGCATCGGAACCCGCCGCCTCGCCGACGGCCGCGGGCCCGGACGGGGCCGCGTCGGCGGCCTGCGCCTGCGCGGCGGCAGCAGGCTGAAGCCCCTGCGCTTCGGCGGGCTCCCTCGCTGCGTCCACCACGTCCTCGGCTCCGATCCTGGTCCTACGGGGTCACGGCCCGCGGCCGCCGCCCTGTCGTCACGCTCCGTGCGTCCTGTCTGTATTGTCCCAGCGCGGCGGGCAGGCGCGCCGCGCACCCGCCCCCCGCGCCGTCGGGCGTCAACCCTGCTCGGCGGAGGCCTCCGCGCTCTCGGCACCCGGACGGGCCACCAGCTCGACCTGGTCCACGGCGTTGCACCAGCGGCAGCGCACCGACTCGATCGTCTCGCTCAGCACCTCGGTCTCCTCGACCTTGGACTCGCCGGCCAGGTCGAAGTGCAGGAACTCGGTGACCCGCGCGGTGCGGGTCACGTCGAAGCGGGTGAGGTTTCCGCACAGGGTGCAGCGCCAGCGCGTCTCGGCGGTCAGGGCGGGGACGGTCATCGGGGGTCCTCTCGGGTGGTCCCTGGGTGGGCTAGGCGCTCCCCCCGGGGCCCCGGCGTCGGCGGCGGGAGGCGGGATTGCCCGCCCCAAGCCTATTGCCTGAGGCAACCATCCCGGCCACCAGTCAGGAGAACGAGCGGGCTAGTCCACCTGCCGTACAAGGCCGTGTCACACGCCCGACACGGAGGGATGCTTGGCCGCATGGCACTGACGGCCCCCGGGCACACCGACGCGCGGGGCGAACGCCCGTCCGTGCCCGCCCCGGCGGTCACCTACGCCCTGATCGCGGTCAACACCCTGGTGTTCCTGCTGGGCCCGGCCGCCGGGCTCAATCCGCTGTACGGCACCGGCCAGTCCCGGCTCTGCGCGGAGCAGCGGTACGAGCAGCGCTGGGGCGTCATCCCCGCCGAGGTGCTGGCCGGCCGCCCGCTGACCGCCGAGCAGCTGGCCCAGGCCCCCGACCCGGCCCCGGGCTGCCCGGCCGCGCCCACCCCGGCCAAGCACCCGGCGCTGTCCGTCCTCACCGGGCTCTTCGTGCACGCGGGCTGGCTGCACCTGCTGGGCAACCTGCTCTTCCTCCACGTCTTCGGCCCCACCGTCGAACAGCGGCTGGGCCGGGCCCGGTTCGCCCTCTTCTACCTGGCCGCCGGCAGCCTGGCCACGTACGGCTTCGCCCTCGCCGAGGCGCACTCCCCGGGCTCCACCCGGGTGCTGATCGGAGCCTCCGGCGCGATCTCCGCCGTCCTCGGCGCCTACCTGCGCTTCCATCCGCGCGCCCGGGTGACGACGCTCGTCCCGCTGCTGCTGTTCCTGCCGCTGCGCTTCCCGGCCTGGCTGGTGCTCGGCCTCTGGTTCGCCCTGCAGTGGTGGTCGGTCCACTCGGCCGGACCCGGGGTGGCCTATCTGGTCCACGTGATCGGCTTCGCGGCGGGCTTCCTCTACGCCTGCACGGCGGTCAGCCACCCCCCGAGACGACCCGGCTGACGCCCGATACGCTGGCGGCACCCCACAAAGGAGCCCGAACAGTGATCACCGCCATCGTCCTGATCAAGACCAGTGTCGACCGCATCCCGGAGATCGCCGAGGCCATCGCGGCCATCGAGGGCGTCAGCGAGGTGTACTCGGTGACCGGTGGCTACGACCTGGTGGCGATGGTCCGGGTGCGCCGGCACGACGATCTGGCCGCGGTCATCCCGGGCCGGCTGAACAAGGTCCCGGGCGTGGCCCACACCGAGACCCAGATCGCCTTCCGCACCTACTCCCAGCACGACCTCGAGGCCGCCTTCGCCCTCGGCCTGGACGAGTAGGCCTCTCAGCCTGCCGACCGGGCCCCTCAGCCCTGCCGACGCCCCCGGTCGACCTCCACGGTGGCGACGCAGCGTCCGCCCTCGTTGCGGTAGTTCCACGCGGCACCGTCCGTGACCAGCTCGCGGACGGCGGTCAGGAAGCGGTCGACGTGCTCGTCCGGGGTCCCGGCCCCGAAGCTCACCCGGATCGCGTTCAGGCTGCGCTCGCCGGGCAGCGACGGCTCGGGCGCCCCGCACTCGGAGGGGGAGACCTCTTCGTCCCCGAGCAGGGTGCGCAGCAGCGGGTGCGCGCAGAACAGGCCGTCGCGGACCCCGATGCCGTACTCGGCGGACAGCGCGGCCGAGAAGTGCGAGCTGTTCCAGCCCTGGACGACGAAGGACAGCACGCCCACCCGGGCCGCCTCGGCACCGAACAGGTTCAGCACCTTGACCTGCGGGATCTCCGCCAGCCCGGCGGTCAGCCGGGCGATCAGCTGCCGCTCCCGGGCCTCCAGCGCGTCGAAGCCCGCCTCGCTCAGCGCCCGGCAGGCCGAGGCGATCGCGTAGGCGCCGATGACGTTCGGCGAGCCGGCCTCGTGCCGGGCCGGGCCAGAGTGCCACTGGACGGCCACCGAGCCGTCGGTCTCCCGGGCCACCGTCCGGGTCGCCCCGCCGCCGGCCAGGTACGGGTCGGCCGCGTCCAGCCAGTCCGCCCGGCCGGCCAGCACACCGGCGCCGAAGGGCGCGTAGATCTTGTGGCCGGAGAAGGCGATCCAGTCGACGTCCAGCTCGCGCACCGAGACCCGGTGGTGCGGGGCCAGCTGGGCGGCGTCCAGCACCACCCGGGCGCCGTGCCGGTGCGCGGTCCCGGTCAGCTCGGCGACCGGCCACAGCTCGCCGGTCACGTTGGAGGCGCCGGTGACGCAGAGCAGCTTGGGGCCCTCGGGCGCCTCGGCGAGCGCGGCGTCCAGGGCGGCGACCGCCTCGGCATGCGAGCGCGGCGCGCGCAGGTAGTGGACGTCGAGCCCGGCGTGCGCCCAGGGCAGCAGCGAGGCGTGGTGCTCGGTCTCGAAGGCGAACACCCGGGTCCCGGCCGGGACGGCCGAGGCGAGCAGGTTCAGCGAGTCGGTGGTGGCCCGGGTGAAGACCACCTGGTCGCCCTCGCGCAGGTCGAGGAACTCGGCGACGGTGCGGCGGCTCTGCTCGAACAGGTCGGTGGACAGCTGGGAGAGGTATCCGGCGCCGCGGTGCACGCTGCCGTAGTAGGGGGCGTAGGCGGAGACGTCGTCCCAGACCCGCTGGAGCGCCGGGGAGCTGGCCGCGTAGTCGAGGGCCGCGTACCCGACCTTCTCGCCGCTGGCGAGCGGGACCTGGACGTCGTGGCCGAGGACGGCGAGGGGGGCGCAGAGTTCAACACGAGGCTGCCGCGCGGAGCGCGTCGAGACAAGGGTGGCGGCGGGCGACGGGTGGGAGACCGACATGAGGATGCACTCCTTCTGGGGGTGTGGGACCCCGGGAGTACTAGTCGTCGGGCGTCCGCGCTTGCCGCACGGACGATTCGCCGAGCGACCCGGTCCTCACCCAGGGCACCCCGCCACGGACGGAGGGTTGCCGGACAGCAAGCTGGGGCTTGACGCTGTCACTCATGACCTGGCCAAGACTCTAGGTCGCGCCCAGCGAGTGGTCAAACAGGCATCCACCATCCGGACAGCCGAGGAGCCCGCGCCGACGTTGCGGCACGGGCTCCCAAGTACCGCCTCACACCCGGCTGGTGGCCTCCGACCAACGCCGCAGCAGCTCCTGCGCCGCGCCCGAGTCGATGGCCCGCTCCGCCCGCGCCATGCCGGCCGCGAGCTGTTCGGTGAGCGGCGCCTCGCCCAGGTCGAGCGCGACCAGCGCCGCCGCCGTGTTCATCAGGACGGCGTCCCGTACGGCCCCGCGCTCGCCCGCCAGCAGCCGACGCGCGACCTCGGCGTTGTACGAGGGGTCCGCCCCGCGCAGCGCCTCGATGCCGACCAGCTCGACGCCGACGTCCCGCGGGTCGAAGGTGGTCTCGGTGACGGTCCCGTCCCGCACGATCCACACCTGCGAGGTGGTGGTGATGGTCAGCTCGTCCAGGCCGTCGTCGCCCCGGAAGACCAGGCCGGTCGAGCCGCGCCGGGCGAGCACGCCGGCGATCAGTGCGGCGAGCCGGGTGTCGAAGCAGCCGATCGCGTGCGAGGTGACCTTGGCCGGGTTGGTCAGCGGGCCGAGGATGTTGAACGCGGTCGGCACTCCGAGGTCGCGCCGGGCGGTGGCGGCGTGCCGCATCGACGGGTGGAACTTGGCCGCGAAGCAGAAGGTCAGCCCGACCTCCTCGGCGATCTCGGCGACCCGCCGGGCCGACAGGTCGAGGCGGACGCCGAGCTTCTCCAGCACGTCCGAGGAGCCGCTGGCCGAGGAGGAGGCCCGGTTCCCGTGCTTGACCACCTTGGCGCCGGCCGCGGCCGCGACGATCGCCGACATGGTGGAGATGTTGACGGTCTTGGCCCGGTCCCCGCCGGTGCCGACGATGTCCACGGCCGGGCCGGGGATGTCCAGCGGCTCGGCGTGCGCGTACATCGCGTCCACCAGGCCGGTGATCTCGTCGACCGTCTCGCCCTTGGCCCGCAGCGCCACCATGAACCCGGCCACCTGGACGGGGGACGCCTCGCCGCTCATGATCCGGTCCATCGCCCACGCGGTGGCCGAGCGGTCGAGGTCCTCCCCCTTCAACAGCGCCGCCAGGACGTCCGGCCAGGTGCGGACCACCTGCGCGGGTGCGGTACCACCGTTCGCAGGGTTCACGTTCACCATGGCTGACTCCAGCTGTTGTCGGGTTCCCCGCGTCGGGGGGACGTCCGTACGGATGGAGTCAGCCTATCGACCAGTCGGGTTCCCGAGGCGGCGTCTTCTCTAGTCGTGAGACGGCACCGCTCAGCGGCTGACGGGCGCCCGCTTGGCCAGCCGTGCCCGCAGCAGGGTGGCGACCGCGCCGGCCAGCGCCACCGGGTCCACCGGGCGGGAGATCGCGGCGTCGGCCCGGCTCCAGGCGGCCAGCCAGGAGTCCTGCGGCCGGCCGATCAGCACCAGCACCGGCGGGCAGCCGTAGATCTCGTCCTTGAGCTGGCGGCCGAGCCCGAGCCCGCCGGCCGGCACCGCCTCGCCGTCCAGGATGCAGAGGTCCACGCCGCCCTTCTCCAGTGCCTTCAGCACCGCCGGGGTGGTCGCGCACTCCAGGTAGGACAGTTCCGGAAGGTCCTCGACGGGCCGGCGGCCGAGTGCCGTCAGCACCTGCTCGCGGGTGTTGCGGTCATCGCTGTAGACGAGGACGGTGAGCGTCTCGTCGGTCGTGTACGCCATGGGCCCTGCTCCCTCAAGTGTGATCCGGACCACGTTCGCCTGATCCGGATGCTACTCCCGATCACCCGTCGCCGAGTCCCCCTCGCGGACCTTCCTCCTCAAGCCGCCGCGCCCGCGACTCACCCGCCCGGAGGACGGCCCGTCACCCGGACCCGTCCAGACCACCCGTACGGCCGATAAGGGGCCCGCGCATTACCCCCGGAGGCTCCGCCAAGCGTGCAACGACGCGCTGGGCAACGGGGTCGCGGGCCCCTTCGAGGAACCGTCAGAAAAGGGACACGCCGCTGCTCAGCCGCCATTGGGGTCCCCCACCGCCCCTCAGGGGGGCATACCGCACGCACCGGACACTCCGAGGGACACCCCCCGGCGTGAAGACGGAATAAGGGACCGACATAATGTCCGTCGTGGCGACAGCAACAGCAGTAGAAACCGGGCACGCGCACGGATCGGTCAACCGGCCGAACATGGTCAGCGTCGGAACGATCGTCTGGCTCAGTTCCGAGTTGATGTTCTTCGCGGCCCTCTTCGCGATGTACTTCACGCTCCGCTCCGTCAAGGGAGCCGAGTTCTGGACCGAGAAGGCGCACGCCCTCAACGTGCCCTTCTCCTCGGTCAACACCACGATCCTGGTGCTCTCCTCGCTGACCTGCCAGCTCGGCGTGTTCGCTGCCGAGCGCGGGGACGTGAAGAAGCTCCGCTCGTGGTTCGTCATCACCTTCGTGATGGGCGCGATCTTCATCGGCGGCCAGATCTTCGAGTACACCGAGCTGGTCAAGAAGGACGGCCTCTCGCTGTCCTCCGACCCGTACGGCACGGTGTTCTACCTGACCACCGGCTTCCACGGTCTGCACGTGACGGGTGGTCTGATCGCCTTCCTGCTGGTCCTGGGACGGACGTACGCAGCCAAGCGCTTCACGCACGAGCAGGCCACCGCCGCGATCGTCGTGTCGTACTACTGGCACTTCGTCGACGTCGTGTGGATCGGCCTGTTCGCGACCATCTACCTGATCAAGTAACCAGCTGATCAGGTCGCTGGCCACCGGCTTCGGTCCCCGCCCTCACCGGCGTCGGGCCGATTCTGCCGGTGGGCGACGCTCCCACCGACCGACCGCGCGCGCAGCCCTAGACAGGCAGCCTCGTGCCGGCCAGACCGGCCGCCGGGTGCACCCACCAGTCGACCAGATCCTGACACCGGGGTTATTCCGTGAAAAAGCTCTCCGCACGACGGCGCCACCCATTGGCGGCGCTGGTCGTCCTACTTCTCGCCCTGGCGGCAACCGGGGGGCTGTACGCCGCGTTCGCGCCCGCCGACAAGGCGCAGGCCGACGTCGCCGCGCAGTCGCTCGCGATCGATGAGGGCAAGAAGCTCTTCGCCGTGGGCTGCTCCTCGTGCCACGGCCTGAACGGCCAGGGCAGCAGCGACGGTCCGAGCCTGGTCGGCGTCGGCTCCGCCTCTGTCGACTTCCAGGTCGGTACCGGCCGCATGCCGGCCCAGCAGCCCGGCGCCCAGGTGCCGCGCAAGAAGAACATCTACTCGCAGGCGGAGATCGACCAGCTCGCCGCCTTCGTCGCTTCGCTCGGCCCCGGCCCGGTGACGCCGACCCCGGAGCAGTACACCTCGACCAACCCGGACGACATCTCCAAGGGTGGCGAGCTGTTCCGCACCAACTGCGCCCAGTGCCACAACTTCGCCGGCCAGGGCGGTGCCCTGACCAAGGGCAAGTACGCCCCGTCGCTGGAGGGCGTGGACGCCAAGCACATCTACGAGGCCATGCAGACCGGCCCGCAGAACATGCCGTCGTTCCCGGACACCACCATGCCCGAGGAGCAGAAGAAGCAGATCGTGGCCTTCGTCCGCCACACCACCTCCGATGAGCCCAACCCCGGTGGTCTCACGCTCGGCAGCCTCGGTCCGGTGACCGAGGGTCTGTTCGGCTGGATCTTCGGTCTCGGCACGCTCATCGCGGTCGCGATCTGGGTCGCCGCCCACACCACCAAGGCCAAGAAGTCATGAGCCACGACATGTCAGAAGAGAAGCTGCCGGAGTCACACGGCTCCGCCGGTGACGTCGCCGCACACGGCGACCCGTTCGCCGACCCGGGTCTTCCGGCCCACGAGCCCCGCCGCACCGACATCGACGAGCGGGCCGCCCAGCGGGCCGAGCGCCAGGTCTCGCTGATGTTCGTGGTCTCGATGCTCGCCACCATCGGCTTCATCGCCTCGTACGTGGCCATCGACCCGGACAAGATCGTCTACATCTTCCCGCTCGGTCACGTCAGCGCGCTGAACTTCGCGCTCGGCATGACCCTGGGCGTCGCGCTGTTCATGATCGGCGCGGGTGCGGTCCACTGGGCCCGCACGCTGATGTCGGACGTCGAGCTGCCGGCCGAGCGCCACCCGATCGAGGCTGACGACGAGGTCCGCGCGGACGTCATCGAGCAGTTCAAGACCGGTGCCGCCGAGTCCGGCTTCGGCCGCCGCAAGATGATCCGCAACACCCTCATCGGCTCCATGGCGCTGGTCCCGCTCTCCGGCGTGGTCCTGCTCCGCGACCTCGGGCCGCTGCCCGAGAAGAAGCTGAAGGAGACGGGCTGGAACGAGGCGACCCCGGCCCAGCCCCTGCAGCTCATCAACATGAACACCAACCTGCCGATGAAGGCCGAGGACATCGTCATCGGCTCGCTGACCTTCGCCATGCCCGAGGGTCTGCACGTCCACGACGAGGACTTCCAGCAGGCGATCGCCAAGGACGCCCTGATGCTGGTGCGCATCGCACCGGACGACATCAAGGACGACCGGTCGCGGGAGAAGGGCTTCGAGGGCATCCTCGCCTACTCCAAGATCTGCACCCACGTCGGCTGCCCGATCAGCCTGTACGAGCAGCAGACCCACCACGCGCTCTGCCCCTGCCACCAGTCGACCTTCGACCTGGCGGACGGCGCGCGCGTGATCTTCGGCCCGGCCGGCCACCCGCTGCCGCAGCTGAAGATCATCACTGACGAGAAGGGCTACCTGGTCGCCACCGGCGACTTCGACGAGCCCGTCGGCCCGAGCTACTGGGAGCGTGCTCGATGAGTACGAGCAGCACCACCGGTGCCGCCAAGCCCGCCAGCACGCGCGCCAAGCCCGCCAACAAGTGGGAGGCCGCTGCTGACTGGACGGACGGCCGGGTGGGGATCTACTCCCTCGCCAAGGCCAACCTGCGCAAGATCTTCCCGGACCACTGGTCCTTCATGCTGGGCGAGATCTGCCTCTACACGTTCGTCATCATCATCCTGACCGGTGTCTACCTGACGCTGTTCTTCAAGCCGTCGATGGCCGAGGTCGTCTACAACGGCTCGTACGTGCCGCTCAAGGGCATCGGGATGTCCGAGGCGTACGCCTCGACGGTGGACATCAGCTTCGAGGTCCGCGGCGGTCTGCTGATCCGGCAGATCCACCACTGGGCCGCCCTGGTCTTCGTGGCCGCGATGCTCGTGCACATGATGCGCGTGTTCTTCACCGGCGCGTTCCGCAAGCCGCGTGAGATCAACTGGGTCTTCGGCTTCCTGCTGCTGATCCTGGGCATGTTCGACGGCTTCTTCGGCTACTCGCTGCCGGACGACCTGCTGTCGGGTACCGGTATCCGGTTCATGGAAGGCGCGATCCTCGCCGTCCCGCTGGTCGGCACCTACATCCAGATGTTCCTGTTCGGGGGCGAGTTCCCCGGCCACGACATCGTGCCGCGCTTCTTCACGATCCACGTGCTGCTGATCCCGGGCATCATGCTCGGCCTGCTGGTGGCGCACCTGATCCTGGTCTTCTACCACAAGCACACCCAGTGGGCGGGCCCGGGCAAGACCGAGAAGAACGTCGTCGGCATGCCGCTGATGCCGGTCTACATGGCCAAGGCCGGTGGCTTCTTCTTCCTGGTGTTCGGTCTGATCGCCGCCATCTCGGCGATCGCCACGATCAACCCGATCTGGGCGTACGGCCCGTACCGCCCGGACCAGGTGTCCACGGACGCCCAGCCCGACTGGTACATGGGCTTCTCCGAAGGCCTGATCCGCGTCATGCCGGGCTGGGAGGTCGGCCTGTGGGGCCACACCCTGAACCTGGGTGTCTTCATCCCGCTGATGATCTTCCCGCTGGTCCTGGTCTCGATCGCGGTCTACCCGTTCATCGAGGGCTGGATCACCGGCGACAAGCGCGAGCACCACATCCTGGACCGCCCGCGCAACGCGCCCGTCCGCACCGCGCTCGGCGCCGCCTGGATCAGCCTGTACCTGGTGCTGCTGGTCGGTGGTGGCAACGACCTGTTCGCCACCCACCTGCACCTGTCGATCAACTCGATCACCTACTTCGTCCGCGTCGGCTTCTTCGCGGTGCCGGTCATCACCTTCATCATCACCAAGCGCTGGTGCCTCGGCCTCCAGCGCCGGGACAAGGAGAAGGTGCTGCACGGCCGCGAGACGGGCGTCATCAAGCGCCTGCCGCACGGCGAGTTCGTCGAGGTGCACGCCCAGCTGCCGCAGAAGGACCTGTACAAGCTCACCGCGCACGAGCAGGTCCAGCCGGTCGAGCTGCCGGCCCAGACGGACGAGAACGGCGTGGCCGGCAAGGCCGGCCTGATCGGCCGCACCCGGGCCAAGCTGTCCCGCGGCTTCTACGGCGGCGGCGCCCAGATCCCCAAGCCGACCTCCGAGGAGCACCACGAGATCACCAGCGGCCACGGCCACCACTGATCCCGTACGCCCCGCAGCGTCACACCCGAGGGCCGCTGACCAGAGTTCTTCTGGTCGGCGGCCCTCGGGCTTTCCCGTCCCCCGTCCGCACCCTCCAGGAGCTCCCGTGCAGCTGTCCGTCGACCCCGCCGCCGCCACTCCCCCGTACGAGCAGATCCGGGCCCAGATCGCCGAGCGGGCCCGTTCCGGCGAACTGCCGACCGGGCTGCGGCTGCCCACCGTCCGGGCCCTGGCCGAGGAGCTGGGGCTGGCCGCCGGGACGGTCGCCCGGGCGTACCGGGAACTGGAGGCGGACGGCGTGGTGGAGACCCACGGCCGGCGCGGCACGCTGATCGCGGCCACCGGCGACACCGCGCACCGGCTGGCCGCCGCGGCCGCCGCCGAGTACGCCGAGCGGGCGACCCGGCTCGGGCTCCCGCGGGCGGACGCGCTGGCCGCCGTGGACGCCGCCCTGCGGCTGGCCTACCAGGAGGCCTGAGAAGGCGCTCCAGGGGCCCTCAGGCCTCCGGGCGGATCATCCCCGAGGCGTGGGCCTGGGAGGACGGCACGGTGGTGCTGACGGGCTGCCCGAGGGCGCTGTGCTTGATCCAGTCCGTCCAGGAGATGTTCCAGTCCCCGAAGCCGTTGCCGAAGGGCTCCATGGTGGCGCCGCGGCTGTTCACCACCGTCACCAGGTCCCCCACCCTGGTGTTCTGGAAGTACCACTTGGCGTTCTCGGTGCTCATGCCGGTACAGCCGTGGCTGACGTTCTCCAGGCCCTGCGAGCGGACCGACCAGGGCGCCGCGTGGACGTACTCTCCGCTCCAGGTGACCCGGGTGGCCCACTCCACGTTGAGGTCGTAGAACTCCGAGCTCCCGGCCTTTATCCCGATCGTCTCGCCGTTCATCCGGACGGACCGCTCCTGGCCGAGCACCACCTTGACGCCGTTGCGGGTGTCGAAGCCGGGCTTGCCGGTGGTCACCGGGATGCTCCGGAGCAGCTCGCCGTCACGGCTGAGGGTGAGCAGGTGGGCGGCCGCGTCGACCACCGTCTCGACCCGTGCGCCGATCCGCAGGCCCAGCGTGCTGCGGTCGCCGCCGTAGAGGCCGTCCGCGATCCGGACGCCGGTGCCGTCGAAGGCCAGCGAGACGGTGGTGCCGGCCGGCCAGTACTCCTGCGGGCGGAAGTGCAGTTCCTTGTCGCCCACCCAGTACCAGGCGCCGGTGACGGCGGGCTGGGAGCTGACGGTCAGGACGCGCTCGACCTCCTGGCGGGCCTGCGGGTCCTGCACCGCCTCGGAGAGCTGCACGGTGAGCGGCTGGCCGACGCCGTAGATACCGCTGCCGGAGGAGTCCGGGCCCAGCTTGGCGGTGAGCAGGCGCTGGGCGGCGAGGGTGCTGAAGTCCGCCGTGGTGTCGCCGCGGCCGCCCTTGCCGTCGTCGGCGGCGATCCGCACCGAGTAGTCGGTGTCGGCCTTCAGCCGGCCGGTGGTCTGCCAGCTGCGCTGGTCCTCGGCGAGCTGACCGGCCACCACCCGGCCGTCCGGGCCGGTCACGGTGACGTCGGTCAGCCGGCTGCCGGGCACGGACGTCACCGTGACCGGTTTGGAGGGGTCGACCTTGCCCCCGCCCTCGGCCGAGAGATGGACGAGCACGGCCGCGTCGATCCGGTGGGGGCCGACCGCCTCGCCGCCGCCGGACGAGCAGGCGGCCAGCGGGGCCAGTACTGCGAGGGTCAGCGAGATGCCGCCGATACCTGCGATTCCGCGCCTGTCGGCCATGAAACGCCTCCGAGGGTCCGCACGATTGCTCAGATCGTAGGAACGAGGCCCGCCGAAGCGACATCGGAGCGCCCCCGCGTTCACCCGGGTGAGTGAGTTCGTCACCCTGGAGACGCAACGGGGCCGGTCCTCCCCGTGCGGGAGGACCGGCCCTGTCGTCGTCGGCGGAACCCGGGAACCTACTGGTTCTGGTTCTCGCCCCGGTAGAACTCGAAGACCCAGCCGAAGAGGCCGATCAGGATGATCGGGATCGACCAGAACAGCAGCCACCAGCCGAAGATCACTCCGAGGAACGCCAGCGAGCCGCCGATCGCCAGGGAGAGCGGCTGCCAGCTGTGCGGGGCGAAGAAGCCCAGCTCGCCGGCGTCGTCCGCCACCTCGGCCTCGGGGTTGTCACCCGCGCCGCTGTCCACCCGGCGGGCGGTGAAGGCGAGGTAGTACCCGATGAAGGCGCAGAGCGCGAAGGCGAGGAACAGCGCCGTGGTGCCGGCCGCCTCGATCCCGTGCTCCGAGTGGTTGGTCCACAGGCCGTAGGTGACGGCCATCGCGAGGACGAAGACCGCCAGCCCGAGGAAGATCTTTCCCTGTTCCTTCATCAGACGTCGCCCTCCTTCTTGCCCTTGTCCAGCTTCGGGGCGTCGTACTTCGCCGGGGTCACGCCGGCGAGGTGCTTGGCCGGCTCACCGTGGTTCTCCAGGTAGTCCAGCGCGGCGATCTCCGGGTGGTGGAGGTCGAAGGCCGGGGATTCGGAGCGGATCCGGGGCAGGGTGAGGAAGTTGTGCCGCGGCGGCGGGCAGGAGGTCGCCCACTCCAGCGAGCGGCCGTAGCCCCACGGGTCGTCGACCTCGACCTTCTCGCCGTACTTGGCCGTCTTCCACACGTTGTAGAGGAACGGCAGCATCGAGGCGCCGAGCACGAACGAGCCGATGGTCGAGACGGTGTTCAGCGTGGTGAAGCCGTCCGAGGCCAGGTAGTCGGCGTAGCGGCGGGGCATGCCCTCCGCGCCGAGCCAGTGCTGCACCAGGAAGGTGGTGTGGAAGCCGAAGAACAGCGTCCAGAAGGTGATCTTGCCGAGGCGCTCGTCCAGCATCTTGCCGGTCATCTTCGGCCACCAGAAGTGGAAGCCGGCGAACATCGCGAAGACGACGGTGCCGAAGACCACGTAGTGG
Source organism: Kitasatospora sp. NPDC059817 (assembly GCF_042731835.1). Lineage (NCBI taxonomy): Bacteria > Bacillati > Actinomycetota > Actinomycetes > Kitasatosporales > Streptomycetaceae > Kitasatospora > Kitasatospora sp. NPDC059817. The sequence goes on from NZ_JBHWIR010000012.1 coordinate 54,152, forward strand.
AAGTGGGCGACGACGAAGTACGAGTCCGAGACGTGGAAGTCGATCGGCGGGGAGGCCAGCAGCACACCGGTCAGACCACCGAAGAGGAAGGTGACCAGGAAGCCGACCGTCCAGAGCATCGGCGTCTCGAAGCTCAGCGAGCCCTTCCACATGGTGCCGACCCAGTTGAAGAACTTCACACCGGTCGGGACCGCGATCAGGAAGGTCATGAAGGAGAAGAACGGCAGCAGCACCTGCCCGGTGACGTACATGTGGTGCGCCCACACCGTCACCGACAGACCGGCGATCGCGATGGTGGCCGCGATCAGGCCGGAGTAGCCGAACATCGGCTTGCGGCTGAAGACCGGGATGATCTCCGACACGATGCCGAAGAACGGCAGCGCGATGATGTACACCTCGGGGTGGCCGAAGAACCAGAACAGGTGTTGCCACAGCATCGCCCCGCCGTTGGCGGGATCGAATACGTGGGCCCCGAATTTACGGTCCGCCTCCAGGGCGAACAGCGCGGCGGCCAGGACCGGGAAGGCCAGCAGGACCAGCACGGCGGTCAGCAGGACGTTCCAGACGAAGATCGACATCCGGAACATCGTCATGCCGGGGGCGCGCATGCAGATGATCGTGGTGATGAAGTTGACCGCACCGAGGATCGTGCCGAAGCCGGAGAAGGCCAGACCCATGATCCACATGTCGGCGCCGACGCCCGGCGAACGGACCGCGTCCGACAGCGGGGAGTAGGCGAACCAGCCGAAGTTGGCCGCGCCGTTCGGGGTCAGGAAGCCCGCCACCGCGATGGTCGAGCCGAAGAGGTACAGCCAGTACGCGAACATGTTCAGACGCGGGAACGCCACATCCGGGGCGCCGATCTGGAGCGGCATGATCCAGTTCGCGAAGCCGGCGAACAGCGGCGTCGCGAACATCAGCAGCATGATCGTGCCGTGCATCGTGAACGCCTGGTTGAACTGCTCGTTCGACAGGATCTGGGTCCCGGGACGAGCCAGCTCGGCGCGCATGACCAGCGCGAGGATGCCGCCGATCAGGAAGAAGGCGAACGACGTGCCCAGGTACAGGGTGCCGATCGTCTTGTGGTCGGTGGTGGTCAGCCACTTGATGATGGTCGAACCCGGCTTGCGGGTCCGCTGCGCCCCGACCGTGACGGCCCCGGCGCCCCCGCCGGCCGCGGCGGGCTCGTTGAGGATGGTCACTTCTCTTCACTTCCCATGGTCGTGATGCCGGAGGGCAACGCGCCGGTCTGGCCCTTGGCCCGGAGGTCCGCCAGGTGCTTGTCGTAGTCGGCGCGGTCGACGACCTTGACGTTGAACAGCATGCGCGAGTGGTCGACGCCACAGAGCTCCGCGCACTTGCCCATGTACTCGCCCTTGACGGTGGGGGTGACCTCGAACCTGTTCACCACGCCCGGCACGACGTCCATCTTCATCATGAAGTTGACGGGCCAGAAGTCGTGGATGACGTCACGCGAGGTCAGCCGGAACTGCACCGACTCGTTGACCGGCAGCCAGAGCGTCGGAACGTCCCTGGGCGTACCGACGTCGTACGCGGCGTCCTTGTTGGCCGGGTCGGGGTTCTCGGTGTTCTCGTAGTTGAACGCCCAGCTCCACTGGAAGCCGACCACGTTGACCGTGTGCTGCGGCTTCTCGGAGACGGCGATCAGCTTCGACTCGTCGCGGGCGACGAAGTAGAAGAGCACCGACACGATGATGATGGGGACCGCGGTGTAGAGCGCCTCGATGGGCACGTTGTACCGGGTCTGCGGGGGGACCTCCACGCCGGTGCGGCTGCGCCGGTGGAAGATCACGCTCCAGATGATCAGACCCCACATCAGTACGCCGACCACCAGCGCCGCGATCCAGGAGCCCTGCCACATCTGGAGGACCATCGGCCCTTCCTTGGTGACGGGGCTCGGGAGGCCAAGCCTGGGGAGGTCGTTGGCCGAGCAGCCGGTGGCGGTCGCGATGACGAGGCCCAGTGCCAGCGCCTGAGGCAGCTTCCGCCGCATCGTGCGCCGCGGCGAGCGGTCGGAGCCGTTGGGACTCACGTAGCGCCTTCCCGAAGTCTCGCCCGCCTTCGCGTCGCCCCGCGGAGGATTGTGAGCCTCCCCGGCGACCCGTCCACGGGCACGGTTTGAATGCTTATGCGGGCCAAACCCTACTCCAGCCTTATGCGCTCCTGACGGGCAGCCCCCGGTAACGCGCCGCCCGGTCGCCCGATCAGGCCCGGCAGGGGCTGCGTCGCAGGTCATCGTAGGCATTCGAGGTCCTTACGCCCGATCGGGGGATGACCTCGAACTACGCGGGTGACGGTCCGTCGGACGCGGACGAAGCGGACATTCGGGGTGATCGACTGACGGCCGGTAAGCGATGTCGTCGGACCGGAACGGCTCCGGGTGTGTCGTTAAATGTGACCGTGTACTTCGACGCGGCCTCGACGGCCCCTCTGCACCCCGTCGCACGGCAGGCGCTGACCGCCGCCCTGGACGAGGGCTGGGCCGATCCGGCCCGGCTGTACCGCTCCGGCCGGCAGGCCCGGATGCTGCTGGACGCCGCCCGCGAGACGGTGGCCGAGGCCCTGGGCGCCCGGGCGGACGAGATCTCCTTCACCGCGAGCGGGACGCAGGCGGTGCAACTCGGCATGCTGGGCGCGCTGGCCGGCCACCGGCGGCGCGGCGGCCACCTGGTGCACTCGGCGGTCGAGCACTCCAGCGTGCTGCACGTCGCCGAGCGTCAGGAGGCGGGCGGGGGCACCGTCTCGGTGGCGCCGGTGGACCGCGCTGGACGGGTCGACCCGGACGTGTTCGCCGCGCTGCTGCGCGCGGACACCGCGCTGGCCGTCCTGCAGAGCGCCAACCACGAGGTGGGGACGGTCCAGCCGGTCGGCGAGGTCGCCGGACACTGCCGCGAGGCCGGTGTCCCGCTGCTGGTCGACGCCGCGCAGAGCGTCGGGCGGATGGACGTCCCGGCGGGCTGGTCGCTGCTGACCGCCAGCGCGCACAAGTGGGGCGGGCCGCCCGGCGTCGGGGTGCTGGCGGTGCGCAAGGGCGTCCGGTACGCCTCGCCGCTGCCGGCCGACGAACGCGAGGGCGGGCGGGTGCCCGGCTACGTCAACGTCCCGGCGATCGTCGCCGCGGCCGCCTCGCTGCGGGCCGTCCGGGCCGAGGCCGCGCGGGAGAACGCCCGGCTCCACGCGCTGGTGGAGCGCATCCGGGCCCGGGTGCCGCAGCTGGTGCCCGAGGTGGAGGTGGTCGGCGACCCGGTGCGGCGGCTGCCGCACATCGTCACCTTCTCCTGCCTGTACGTGGACGGCGAGGTGCTGCTCACCGAACTGGACCGGGCGGGCTTCGCGGTCTCCTCCGGCTCCTCCTGCACCTCCTCCACCCTGACGCCGAGCCATGTGCTGGCCGCGATGGGGGTGCTCACCGAGGGGAACGTCCGGGTCTCGCTGCCGCCCGGGACGGCCGAGGCCGACGTCGAACGCTTCCTCACCGTGCTGCCGGAGCTGGTCGCTGGCGTCCGGGCGCCGCTCGGGCTGGACCTGCCGGCCCCGGAGCCGGAGCCGGCGGCCGGGCCCCTGCTGGTGATCGACGCGCTGGGCAAGCGCTGCCCGCTGCCGGTGATCGAGCTGGCGAAGCGGATCGGCGAGGTGCCGGAGGGCGGCACGGTCGCCGTGCTCGCGGACGACGAGGCGGCCCGGCTGGACATCCCGGCCTGGTGCGGGATGCGCGGTCAGGAGTACGCGGGCGAGGCCCCGGCCGCCGACTACGGCGGCGACCGGGGCTCGGCCTACCTCGTCGTCCGGCGGACTACTTGACCAGGTGCGCGCGGACGTCCGCGGCGGCCTCGGCGCCGTAGGCGTCCTCGAAGCGCTTCAGGAAGGCGGTCGGGCGCAGCTCGTACTCCTGGGTGCCGACGGTCTCGATCACCAGGGTGGCGAGCATGCAGCCGAGCTGGGCGGCGCGCTCCAGGTCGAGCTGCCAGGACAGGCCGGTCAGGAAGCCGGCCCGGAAGGCGTCGCCGACGCCGGTCGGGTCGACCTTCGCCTCCTCGGCGGCGCAGCCGACCAGGATCGCCGCCTCGCCCTTGCGCTCGATCCGCACGCCCTTGCTGCCCAGGGTGGTGATCCGGGTGCCGACCCGGGTGAGGATCTCCTCGGCGTCCCAGCCGGTCTTGCTCTCGATCAGTGCGGCCTCGTACTCGTTGGTGAAGAGGTACGCGGCGCCGTCGACGATGTCGCGGATGTCGTCGCCGTCCAGGCGGGCCAGCTGCTGGGAGGGGTCGGCGGCGAAGGCGAAGCCCCGGGTGCGGCACTCCTGGGTGTGGCGCACCATGCCCTGCGGGTCGTCGGCACCGATCAGGACGAGGTCGAGGCCGCCGACGCGGTCGGCGATCGGCTTGAGCTCGATGTTGCGGGCCTCCGCCATGGCACCGGTGTAGAACGAGGCGATCTGGTTGTGGTCCTCGTCCGTGGTGCACATGAAGCGGGCGGTGTGCCGGGTCTCGGAGATGTGGACGGAGTTGCAGTCCACGTTGTTGCGCTCCAGCCAGCTGCGGTACTCGGCGAAGTCCGCGCCGGCCGCGCCGACCAGGATCGGGCGGAGCCCGAGCACGCCCATGCCGAACGCGATGTTCGGCGCGACTCCGCCGCGGCGGATGTCCAGGGTGTCGACCAGGAAGGACAGCGACACGGTGTGCAGCTGCTCGGCGACGAGCTGGTCGGCGAACCGACCGGGGAACGTCATCAGGTGGTCGGTGGCGATCGAGCCGGCGACGGCGATACGCACGGGAGGTCTCCTCAGGATGGCTGCGGGGCCAACGGGCAAGCACGGGTGAACCCACACACGGTACCGGGCTCGGGGCGGGCGGCAGCAAGACCGCCGCAATCCGCCGGCCCGCAGTGCCATCGTGGCACCCGTCACCGTCGAACGTGTACTACCTCCGGGTAGCACTGGTGGGTGGGCCGAACCCCGGCCTAGGGTCGGCAGCAGGGGCCCCGCCGAGCCGGGCGGGCCCCGTCGTCGACCGTGGCAGTGCGGCCACGGCCATGGATCGGAGCGATGCCCGATGATGCCCAGCCACGCCCCGCTGTCCGCCCTCCGGACCGAAGCCGACGGCGAGAGCCTCGACGCGCTGGTGAGTTCGTCCCGGCGGCTGCGCCGGTTCTGGCCGCTGCTGGCGACCGGTCCCGAGCCGGCCGCGCCCGCCCGGGAGGGGTTCCGGGTGCCGTCCGACGCGCAGCGGCTGGTCGCCGGGATGGCCGAGTACGACATGTGACCCGGCGCCCGCCCCGGCCCGGGGCGGGTGGAACCGGATCCGACCGGGTCACGTCACATCCGCGCGGAGCGGCCGAGCGGGCGGCACCGCTGAGCCCTCGGGAGGATGTGCAGATGGACCTGGAGACGATGCCCCGGCGCGGTCGGCGGGCGGTGGCCCTGGCGGGCCTGGCGCTGGCGGCGGTGGTGACGGTGGCCGGGTGCAACGGGGACGGCAAGACCTCCTCGGACGCGGCGGCGGGCGGCGTGGCCACGACCTCGGCGGGCGCGAGCGCCTCCCCGGAGGCCCCGGCGTCCTCCGGCGCCCCGTCCGCGCCGGCTCCGACGGCTCCGACGGGGAGCCCGTCGGCCACCACGGACCAGCCCGGCCAGACACCGCCGACCAAGTGGGCCCCCACCCCGGCCTCGCCCGCCCCTGGGCAGCCGTCGACGGCCGGCTCCGGGGGCACTCCCCCGGGCCCCGGGATCGCGGTGGGCGAGCCCGACCCGGCCGGGTCGGGGGCGCGCCCGGCGGTCTCCTACCGGGTGGACGGCAGCAACGGGCTGACCGTCTACTTCTTCGGCGGGGTCTGCCAGAAGTACGCGCTGAAGGCGGACGAGTCGCACCCCGGCCGGGTGGACGTCAGGATCGTGGTGGCGGCGCCGGTGCAGCCCGGGCAGGTCTGCAACGCGCTGGCCAAGCGGCAGTCGGTGACCGCCGATCTGCGCTCGCCACTGGCCGGGCGGACGGTGACCGACCAGTCGAGCGGCCAGAACGTGCCGCTGGAGGCCGATCCGCACATGGGGCCGGACCCGGTCACTCCGGACGTCGCCGGCCAGTAGCCGCGACGACCCAGTAGCCGCGACAACGGTGTGGAACGCGGAGGCGGCCCCGGGGATGATCCCCGGGGCCGCCTCCGTACCGCGGCTCGAACGAGCGTCGAGCGGTGCTGCTCAGGCCTAGCTGAACGAGTCGCCGCAGGCGCAGGAGCCGGTGGCGTTCGGGTTGTCGATCGTGAAGCCCTGCTTCTCGATGGTGTCGACGAAGTCGACGGTGGCGCCGCCCAGGTACGGGGCGCTCATCCGGTCGGTGACGACCTTGACACCGTCGAAGTCCTTGAGCACGTCGCCGTCGAGCGAGCGCTCGTCGAAGAACAGCTGGTAACGCAGGCCGGAGCAGCCACCGGGCTGGACGGCGACGCGAAGTGCGAGGTCGTCGCGGCCCTCCTGCTCCAGCAGGCCCTTGACCTTGGCCGCGGCGGCATCGGTAAGGAGGATGCCACTCTCGACGGTGGTCTCGTCCTGGACGGTCATCTGCTTTCTCCCGGTCTTTGACGACGGTTTGCCCACAGTGCCAACCAACGGCCGTCCGGATTCATTTCCCGAACGGCGATTGTCTTCGTCGGCTTGCTGGTGGCGGAATTTCCGTGGGCCGGGTGTGCCACCCGTGTCCCCTACGCTCCCCATGCTCGCACAACCCGGGAGGGCGGGTCACCGCCCGAGCCGCGGAATCCGGGGAACCGGCCCCGAGCCGGGCCGGCGGACGCCAGGATGGTGGCCATGATCCTGCGCCAGGTCAGGGACACCGCCGCCGACGCGGAGGCCGTCCAGGAGCTCTCCCTCGCCGCGTTCGCCGATCCGGCCCTGCCCGGTCCGGCGGCCGTGCCGACCCCGCTGCAGCTGGCCCGGACGAGACATCTGGCGCGCACCGATCCGGCGGGCTGCTGGCTTGCGGAGAGCGGCGGGGAGCCGGTCGGCGCGGTGCTGTCGATGCGCCGGGAGGGCCTGTGGGCGCCGTCCCTGTTCGCGGTTCGGCCGCAGGCGCAGGGCAAGGGCGTCGGGCGGCTGCTGCTGGAACGGGCGGCGGCGCACTCGCGGGGCTGCCTGCGCGGGATGGTCTGCGCGTCGGCGTCCCCGGCGGCGGTCCGCCGCTACCGGCTGGCCGGGTTCACCCTGCACCCGGCGATGCGGCTGACCGGGCGGGTGGACCGGGCCGGGCTGCTCGACCCGGGGGACATCCCGGTGCACCGGGGCGGCGCCGTCCACCGGCACCTGCTGGACTCGGTGGACCGGCGGCTGCGCGGGTCCGCGCACGGCCCGGACCACGAGCTGATGCTGGGCCACTTCGAGGAACTGCTGATCGCCGACGCGCTGGCCGGCAGCGGCTACTGCTACCGGGACGGCGGCGAGGTGAAGCTGCTGGCGGCCACCACCAAGCGGATCGCCGCCCGGCTGCTGCGCGAGGCGCTGGCCCGGGTGCCGGACGGGGTCGAGGCGCGGGTGGAGTTCCTGACCGCCGAGCAGGAGTGGGCGCTGGACGTCGGCCTGGAGGTGGGGCTGACCCCGCAGAGCCGGGGCTTCGTCGGGCTGCGCGGGATGCGGCCGCCGGCGCCGTACCTGCCGAGCGGCGCCTTCCTGTGAACAACGGGACGACGGGACGACGGGACGATCGGACGACGGGACGACGTGGCCCCCGCCGGCTGCCTGCTCCGACGGGGGCCACGGGTCACCGGGGGCCGATCAGGCCATGGTGTCCAGGATCTCCCGGACCATGTCCATCGTCGTGCCCGGGTGCAGGAAGGCGAAGCGGGCGACCGTCTCGCCGTCCCAGCCGGTGGGGGTGACGAAGCCGATCTGGTCCGCGAGCAGCTGCTGCGACCAGCGGTAGTAGTCCTCGTTGGTCCAGCCCTTGCGCTTGAAGCAGACGGCCGAGAGCTGCGGGTCGAACAGCAGCTCCAGGTGGTCGGTGTCGCGGATGAGCTGGGCGGTGTCCCGGGCGAGCGTGAGGCCGGCCTCGATGGCGTCGGTGTAGGCCTGGGTGCCGTGGACGGCGAGGGAGAACCACAGCGGCAGGCCGCGGGCGCGCCGGGTGAGGTGGTAGGCGTAGTCGGTGGGGTTCCACTCGTCGCCCTCGGTGTGCAGGACGTCGAGGTAGGAGGCGTCCTGGGTGTGCACGGCCCGGGCGAGCTGCGGGTTGCGGTAGATCAGCGCGGCGCAGTCGAAGGGGGCGAACAGCCACTTGTGCGGGTCGACGACGAAGGAGTCGGCGTGCTCGATGCCGTTGTAGCGCTCGCGCACCGAGGGGGCGAACAGGCCCGCGCCGCCGTAGGCGCCGTCGACGTGGAACCACAGGTCCCGCTCGCGGGCGACCTCGGCCAGGCCCTTGAGGTCGTCGACGATGCCCTCGTTGGTCGTCCCGGCCGTGCCCACGACCGCGATGACGGTCTCCGGGTTCGGGTCGGCGGCCAGCGCGGCGCGCAGCGCCTCGCCGGTGAACCGGCGGTTCACGGTGGGGACCTTGAAGGCCTCGACGCCGATGATGTTGAAGGTGTTCTTGACCGAGGAGTGGACCTGGTCGGCGACGGCGATCCGCAGCCGCGCCTCCGGCCCGACGCCCAGCTTGCGGCGGGCGGTGTCGCGGGCGACGACGAGGGCGGAGAGGTTGCCCGCGGAGCCGCCGGAGACGAAGGTGCCGCCGGCCGAGGCGGGCAGGCCGGCACGGTCGGCGATCAGGCGCAGCACCTGGTTCTCGGCGGCGATCGCGCCGGCCGCCTCCAGCCAGGAGATGCCTTGCAGGGACGCGCAGGAGACCACCATGTCGAAGAGCAGCGCGGCCTTGGTCGGGGCGCACGGGATGAACGACAGGTAGCGCGGGCTGTCGGCGGAGATCACCGCGCGGGACAGCTCGTGGTCGTAGAGCTTGAGCACGTCGGCGGGGGCGTTGCCGTCCGCGTTCAGCAGACCGGCCAGCTGGGCGCGCAGGTGCTCGCCGTCACCGGGGTGGTCGAGCGGGACGGGGTCGTACTGCAGCCGGTCCCGCATGTAGTCGAAAACCAGGTCGACCAGTTCGTTGTCGGGCCGGTGCATGCGGTCGGGGGCTGCGGACACGGCTGTCCCTCTCGGCTGTGGGGTGTCGGGGGATGCCCGGTCGGCGGGGCGGTTCACCGCGTGGACCGGACGTGATCAGCGTAGGCAGCGGGAGGGGTTCGCCGCGCGTCGGAACCCGGCTGGTCAGGCAGCTTTCGGGCGTCTTCGGGCCGGTCCGCGCAGGATTCCTGCGCACCGGCCGGAGGGGGCCGGACGGGGCGCGCCTCAACCGATGAGCTGGGAGAGGACGACCGAGGAGCGGCTGCGCTGGACGCCGGGCTCGCGGCGGATGCGCTCGATGACGGCCTCCAGGTGGCGCATGTCGGCGGCGCGCAGGTGGACCAGGGCGTCCGGGTCGCCGGTGACCGTCCAGGCGGCGATCACCTCGGGGAACTGGCGCAGGCTGGCGAGGATCTCCTCGGGGGCGGTCCGCTCGCGGCAGTAGACCTCGACGAAGGCCTCGGTCTGCCAGCCGAGCACCGACGGGTCGAGCACCACGGTGAAGCCCCGCACCACGCCGCGCGCCCGCAGCCGGTCGATCCGGCGGCGCACGGCGGTGGCCGAGAGGTTGACCTGGAGGCCGATCTCGGCGTACGAGGCGCGGCCGTCGCGGCCGAGCCGGGCGAGCAGGAGCCGGTCGGTCTCGTCCAGGTCGGCCCCGACCACCTCGTGCGCTCGGCTGCTGGTCATCGGTGCGGGGCTCCACGGGTCGTACGGGTCGGTTGCGGCCTCGGGCGGCGGCCCTCGGACGGAGGGCGGTAGGGGCGGCTGCCGAAACGGTTCGCCAACCATTCTGGCGGATGTCAGGAGCGAGTTCACCGCTCGCAGATGACGGCCGGTGGTCCGCCGCCGGTCGGCAGCCGGTCCGCCGTCAGTCGGCCAGCAGGACGATCTTGCCCCGGGTGCGGCCCTCGGCGCTGAGCGCCTGGGCGGAGGCCGCCTGGGCGAGCGGGAAGGTGGAGGCGACGGTGACGGTCAGCCGGCCGTCGTCGGCCAGCGCGGCCAGTTCGGCGAGGTCCGCGGCGTCCGGGCGGACCCAGACGTAGTGGCCGCCGAGGGCCTTCACCCCGAAGTCGGTGATCGAGGCGATCCGGCTCTGGTCCGCCACCAGGCTCGCCGAGAGCGGGACGGCGCCGTGGCCGACCAGGTCGAGGGCAGCGTCGACCCCGCCCGGGGCGAGCGCCCGGACCCGGTCGGCCAGGCCCTCGCCGTAGAGCACCGGCTCGGCGCCGAGGCCGCGCAGGTAGTCGTGGTTGCGCTCGCCCGCGGTGCCGATCACCCGGGCGCCGAGGGCCCGGGCGATCTGGACGGCCAGGTGCCCGACCCCGCCGGCCGCGGCGTGCACCAGCAGGGTCTCCCCCGCCCGCAGCCGCAGCGCCTTGAGGCTCTGCAGCGCGGTGAGCCCGGCCAGCGGCAGGCCGCCGGCCTGGGCCCAGTCCAGTGCGGCCGGCTTGCGGGCGAGGGTGCGGACCGGGGCGGAGACGAGTTCGGCGTAGGTGCCGTGTTCGACGGTGTCCTTGCGGACGTAGCCGTAGACCTCGTCGCCGGGCGCGAACTCGGTGACGCCGCCGCCGACGGCGCGGACCACGCCGGCCAGGTCCCAGCCCATGACGAGCGGGAAGTGCGCGTCCAGCAGGCCGTCCAGGGCGCCGTCCCGGATCTTCCAGTCCACCGGGTTCACCCCGGCCGCCCGCATCTGCACCAGGACCGAGTCCGGGCCGACCTTGGGGTCGGGCAGGTCGGTGTACTCGACGACTTCGGGGCCGCCGTAGCGGTTGATCGCGATTGCCTTCATGGCCTCAGCCATACCCGGGCCCGGCCGGATATCGATTCGGCCACGCGAGGACCACCCCAAAACGGTCATCCGGCTCCGCCGGGGGTCCGATTCGGCGAGCGGTTCTCGTCACATCGACAGGATGGCCATCGTCACTCTGACGCTAACCGGTTATCATAGATAGCGTCAGATAGACGAAAAGGCTTCAGGCTTGATCGGCCGCACAGAAGGGCACCCGCCCGTGACCACCACCATCACCGAGACCCACGGCGTCGACCCCACTCCGACGCCGCTCGCTCTGCTGCTGCTCGGCCGCGAGGCCGACCCGAACAGCGAGCGCGGCGTCGAGTGCCCCGGCGACCTCCCCCCGGCCTCCGACCCGAACCTCGTCGAGCGCGCCCGCGCCGCCAAGGCCGCGCTCGGTGACCGGGTCTTCATCCTCGGACACCACTACCAGCGCGACGAGGTGATCGAGTTCGCCGACGTCACCGGCGACTCCTTCAAGCTCGCGCGCGACGCCGCGGCCCGCCCGGAGGCCGAGTACATCGTCTTCTGCGGCGTGCACTTCATGGCCGAGTCCGCCGACATCCTGACCGGCGACGCCCAGCAGGTCGTCCTCCCGGACCTCGCGGCCGGCTGCTCGATGGCCGACATGGCCACCGCCGAGCAGGTCGCCGAGTGCTGGGACGTGCTGACCGACGCCGGCATAGCCGACGTCACCGTCCCGGTCTCGTACATGAACTCCTCCGCCGACATCAAGGCCTTCACCGGCAAGCACGGCGGCACCATCTGCACCTCCTCCAACGCCGAGCGCGCCCTGGAGTGGGCCTTCGAGCAGGGCCAGAAGGTGCTGTTCCTGCCCGACCAGCACCTCGGCCGCAACACCGCGGTGCGCGATCTGGGCCTCTCGCTGGACGACTGCGTCCTGTACAACCCGCACAAGCCGAACGGCGGCCTGACCGCCGAGCAGCTGCGGGACGCCAAGATGATCCTGTGGCGCGGCCACTGCTCGGTGCACGGCCGGTTCAGCGTGGACTCGGTGAACGACGTGCGCGCGCGGATCCCCGGCGTCACCGTGCTGGTGCACCCCGAGTGCAAGCACGAGGTCGTCTCGGCCGCCGACATGGTGGGCTCGACCGAGTACATCATCAAGGCGCTGGACGCCGCCGAGCCCGGCTCCAAGTGGGCCATCGGCACCGAGCTGAACCTGGTCCGCCGCCTGGCCAAGGCCCACCCGGACAAGGAGATCGTCTTCCTGGACCGGACGGTCTGCTTCTGCTCCACCATGAACCGGATCGACCTGCCGCACCTCGTCTGGGCGCTGGAGTCGCTGGTCGAGGGCCGGGTGCCGAACGTGATCACCGTCGACCCGGAGACCGAGAAGTACGCCAAGGCGGCGCTGGACCGGATGCTGGCCCTGCCGTAGCCGGCCCGGCCCGACCCGGCCGCCGGAACACGACGACACGACGAAGGGCGGGTCCCCTCCCACCGGAGGGGACCCGCCCTTTCGTCTGGCACCGGCCACGGCGGCTACTCGGGGTAGCCCGGGATCACACCCTCGCCGTCGGCCATCAACAGCTCGCGGACCTCGTCGATCGTCGCCTCGGCGCTCGGCAGGATCAGCTCGGACGGCGCCAGTGAATCCAGCGGCACCGGGGTGCCGAACTGCTTCACCGCGTCCAGCAGTTTGCCGTAGGCGCGACGGAAGTGCTCCTCGTCCCCCGACTCCACTGCGGTGACGAGCTCGGAGTCGAGCTCGTTGAGCAGGTTCAGGTGGTCATCGCCCACCTCGTACTGCCCCTCACCCATGACCCTCATGATCATGCCGTGCGTCTCCCTGGTTCGTGGGATGGAGCTCAGATCACTTGTTGTAGTTGATGCGCGGGGTGTCCTGCTGGGGGTGGGCCTGCGGCTGCTGCGGCTTGCCCTGCTCGATCGCGGCCGGACCGGAGGACGGGCCCCCCAGCTCGGCCTTCATCCGGGCCAGCTCCAGCTCGACGTCGGTGCCGCCGGCCACCCGCTCCAGCTCGGCCTCGATGTCGTCCTTGCGGCCGAGACCGCTCGCGTCATCGAGCGCACCGGACGCCAGCAGCTCGTCGATCGCACCGGCCCGGGCCTGCATCTGGGCCGTCTTGTCCTCGGCCCGCTGAATGGCCAGGCCGACGTCGCCCATCTCCTCCGAGATCCCGGAGAAGGACTCGGCGATGCGGGTCTGCGCCTGAGCGGCGGTGTACGTGGCCTTGATGGTCTCCTTCTTGGTGCGGAAGGCGTCCACCTTGGCCTGCAGCCGCTGGGAGGCGAGCGTGAGCTTCTCCTCCTCGCCCTGGAGGGCCTGGTACTGCGTCTCCAGGTCGGTGATCTGGGACTGCATGTTGGCCCGGCGGGTCAGCGCCTCGCGCGCGAGGTCCTCACGGCCCAGGGACAGCGCCTTGCGGCCCTGGTCCTCGTACTTCGCCGACTGCTGCTGGAGCTGGGTCAGCTGGAGTTCCAGGCGCTTGCGCGAGGTCGCGACGTCCGCGACGCCACGCCGTACCTTCTGCAGCAGTTCGAGCTGCTTCTGGTAGGAGTAGTCGAGCGTCTCTCGGGGATCCTCCGCCCGATCCAAGGCCTTGTTCGCCTTGGAGCGGAAGATCAACCCCATACGCTTCATGATTCCGTCGCTCATGGGCCTCGGGTGCCCCCTTCTCCGGCCTGCGGTCTCTATCTCGATACCAGACACGACGAGTGTATGTGCAGCGAGCCCGTCGCCGCAGTGCACCTGCCTGCTACAAGACTGCTACAGCGACCAGCGGAGTTCCTCCTCCCCCGGGTGGATCCGCCTCTCATCCCCTCCATAGTCCATCCGATTGATCCCCTACGGGAAGGGGCCGGGAAACCCCGGCGGGCGGCCGACCTCGCGGATCGATACGCGTTTGGGTCCGAGGGGACCCCGAGAAGCCGCCCGGCACCCCGTACGCTGGTGGTGTGTTCCGACGCCGTTCAGATGATGCAGCCGCCTCCGCCACCGTGCTGGAGAAGCCGGACGAGACCCGCCACCCCCAGGCCAAGAAGGGCCGGCCAACGCCCAAGCGCAGCGAGGCCGAGGCCAACCGGCGTACCCGGGTGACGGTGCCCAAGGACCGCAAGGAGGCCGCCCGCCAGGCCCGCGAGCGGATGCGCTCCGAGCGAGAGAAGCAGCGCACCGCGCTGATGGAGGGCGACGAGCGCCACCTGCCGGCCCGCGACAAGGGCCCGGTGCGCAAGTTCGCCCGCGACTACGTGGACGCCCGCTGGTCGCTCGCCGAGTTCTTCCTGCCCGCCGCCGTGGTCATCCTGGTGCTGAGCATCATCAAGGTGCCCGCCATCCAGCTGCTGTCCACGCTGCTGTTCCTGCTGTTCTTCGTGCTGGTGATCCTGGACTTCGTCCGCCTCGGCTTCGGTCTGCGCAAGCAGTTCGCCGAGCGCTTCGCCGGCCAGAACACCCGCGGCGCGGTCGCCTACGGCCTGATGCGCATCCTGCAGATGCGCCGGCTGCGACTGCCCAAGCCGCAGGTGCGGCGCGGGGAGAAGCCCTGACCGCCGAACCGGTGGACTCCGGCTGGGCCCCGCCTTCCTGGGAGGGGCCCGGCCTGTACGCGTTGCCGGGGCAGGGGGACGGCGGCCACGACCGGATCGGCCAGGAGCGCCGGCTGCCCTCGCGCAGCGGCTCCTTCGCCGGCGGTACCGGCGCCTGGCTGGACCGGCTCGGCGGACTGCGCAACTTCGTCCGCCAGGAGCTGGTCTCCCGGCAGCTCGCCGAGCAACTGGCCGGCCGCACCGCGCAGCGCGTCCTCGACATCGGCTGCGGCCAGGGCACCCAGGCGCTGCGCCTGGCCCGGGCCGGCCACTACGTCACCGGCATCGACTCCGACCCGGTCGCGCTCGGCGTCGCCCAGGGGGCGCTCGCCGAGGAACCGCCGGAGGTCGCCGGCCGGCTGCAACTGCTCAGCGGCGACGCCCACCAGTGCGGGCGCTGGTTCGGCCCGCGCAGCTTCGACGTGGTGCTCTGCCACGGCGTCCTGATGTACCTGCCCGCCCCCGACCCGATGATCGCCTCGCTGGCCCGGCTGCTGGCCCCGGGCGGGCTGCTCTCGCTGCTGGTCCGCAACCGCGACGCGCTCGCCCTGCGGCCCGCCGCCGCCGGGGACTGGCGGGCCGCCCTGCACGCCTTCGAGAGCGACCGGTACTACAACCGGCTCGGGCTGGCCGCCCGCGCCGACCGCCTCGCCGACCTCACCGTCACCCTCTCCGAGGTGTCGGTGCCGCTGAAGCACTGGTACGGCGTACGGGTCTTCACCGACAACGCGCCCGACGACGCGGCCCCGCCGGTGGACGGGCGGCAGCTGGCCCAGCTGCTGGAGGCCGAGGACCGGGCCGGCCGCACCGACCCGTACCGGCAGGTCGCCGCGCTGCTGCACGTGGTCGGGGCCAAGTAGCGGCCCCGCGACGGCGGTTACGCCTCGTGCAGGCTCATCGAGTAGATCACCCGGTCGTCGTCCAGCAGGACCGCCGTGTCGATGCCGTCCTCGGCGAGCTGCTTCCAGGACTCCCCGATCCAGGTCTCGGCGTCCCCCTGGCCCGCGAACTCCTCCTGCGCGCCCTCCGGCACCACCGCGGTGCCGTCCGACTTCTCGTACCGCCACGTCCAGACCATGCCCGGCTCCTCCCACCGACGACGCTGCCTGCGTGCTGCGCACCTTAGCCTGCCCGGCCCGATCTTCCGTATGCCTGGCCGGACGCTCCGGATGCCCGGTCGGGCAGGATGGGCGGCATGGCGATCCACCACCCGCTCCCCCGCACACTGCTGCTCGGCGGCGCCCGCTCCGGCAAGTCCACCCGGGCCGAGCAGCTGCTCGCCGACCACCCGGACGTCCTGTACGTGGCCACCGGCGGCACCCGGGACGGCGACGCCGAGTGGGCCCAGCGGGTCGCGCTGCACCGCGAGCGGCGGCCGGCGAGCTGGCGCACCGCCGAGACCTGCGACCTGGAGGCCGTGCTGGCCGACCGGACCGACCCGGCGCCGGTGCTGGTCGACTGCCTGGCGCTGTGGCTGACCGCCGTGATGGACGAGTGCGGCGCCTGGGACGACGCGGTCTGGGCGGCGGGCGGGGAGGCCGCCGTCCAGCGGCGCTGCGAGGCCCTGGCGCGGGCCTGGGCGGCCACCGGGCGCACGGCCGTCGCGGTCAGCAACGAGGTCGGGATGGGCGTCGTCCCGGCGACCGCCGCAGGCCGGCGCTTCCGCGACACCCTGGGCCGGCTGAACATGGCCGTGGCGGACGCCTCCGAGCGTGTGCTGCTGGTCGTGGCCGGGCAGGTTCTGACCGTCAAGCCAGCCGCCGCCTGAACATCTGCGGCGTGTAGCCTTCCGGACGATGGACACGACCGTGGATCTCGATACGTTCTCCTCGCTCGTCGAGCGCCCCGACGAGAGCGCCCGACGGGCCGCCGAGGAACGCTGGCAGGAGGCCGGCCGGCCGCGCGGCGGGCTCGGCAAGCTGGAGGAACTGGGCAGCTGGCTGTCGTCCGTACAGGGGCGATCCCCCGTGCGGCCGGTGTCGGCCCCCAAGGTGCTGCTGTTCGCCGCCGACCACGGCGTGGCCGCGCTCGGGGTGTCCCGGCTGCCCGCCAAGGGCGGCACCGCCGCGCGGGTGCGAGCCGTCCTGGACGGCACCGCGCCGGTCACCCGGCTGGCCCGGCGCTACGGCGCCGAGGTGCGGGTCGTCGACGTCGCGGTGGACGCCGACCCCGCCGACTTCCCGGACGACGTGGTCACCCACCGGATCCGGCGCGGCTCCGGCCGGATCGACGTCGAGGACGCGCTCACCCCCGCGGAGACCGCGCGGGCCTTCCGGGCCGGCATGGCCGTCGCCGACGAGGAGGCCGACGCCGGCACCGACCTGGTGCTGCTCGGCGACCTCGGCGTCGGCGCCACCACCGTCGCCGCCGTCCTGGTCGGCGCGCTGTGCGGAACGGACGCGGCCGCCGTCACCGGGCGCGGCTCGGGCGTCGACGACCGGGTCTGGATGGTCAAGTGCGCCACCATCCGCGACTCCCTGCGGCGGGCCCGGCCCGTCCTAGGCGACCAGCTGGCGCTGCTCGGCGCCACCGGCGGGGCCGACTTCGCGGCGATCACCGGCTTCCTGCTCCAGGCCGCGGTGCGACGGCTCCCGGTGGTGCTGGACGGCGTCGTCTCGGCGGCCTGCGCGCTGGTCGCACAGCGGATCGCCTTCCGGGCGCCGGAGTGGTGGCGGGCCGGGCAGTCCAGCGGCGAGCCCGCCCAGGCCAAGGCCTACGACCGGCTCACCCTGACGCCGCTGCAGGACCAGGGGATCACCATGGGCGAGGGCCTCGGCGCGCTGCTGGCCCTGCCGCTGCTCCAGGCCGCGGGCGACGCGCTCGCGGACGAGGCCCCGCGGCCGTTCGTGCCATCGGCACCGAAGGAGCAGCCGAAGCTGCCCTCGGCGGCGGACCTGCTGCGGCGGCTGTAGCAACCCGCGGCAACCTGTGGCACCAGGATCATGGGCGCCCCGTCCGGCACATCGGACGGGGCGCTTCCGTTCGGAGGGAAACACGTCGTGCAGGGCGCCAGTTGGGCCGAGGGGCTCCGGTTCGGGTTCGGGACGCTGTCCGTGCTGCGGGTGCGGGTGGAGCGGTGGGACCGGGCCGCGGCGGCGCGGGCGATGACGGCGGCCCCCGTGGTGGGACTGGTGCTCGGCGCGGCGGCCGCCGGGGCGGGGTCGCTGGTGGCCTGGCGGGCCGGCGGGCTGCTCGGGGCGGTGGCGGCGGTGGGGGTGCTGGCCGCGCTCACCCGGGGGCTGCACCTGGACGGTCTGGCGGACGTGGCCGACGGCCTGGGCAGCGGGAAGCCGGCCGAGGACGCGCTGCGCATCATGAAGCAGTCCGACATCGGCCCGTTCGGCGTCCTGACCCTCCTTCTCGTGCTGCTGGCCCAGATCGCCGCGCTGGCCGGACAGTTCGCCGAGTCGACCACACGCGGCGCGCTCGCGGTGCTGGCGTCGGCGGTGACCGCGCGGTGCGCGCTCGCGTGGGGCTGCCTGCGGTCGGTGCCGGCCGCCCGGCCGGGCGGCCTGGGCGCGATGGTGGCGGGCACCGTGGCACCCGCCGGAGCGGTCGCGGGGACGGCCGCCGCGGCGCTCGCCCTGGCCGCCCTCGGACTGTTTGACGGATCGTCAACCCTTCGTCTCCCCACGGCCGTTGTGCTCGGCGTCGGCTGCGCCCAGCTGCTGCTCCGGCGCTGCGTACGGCGGTTCGGCGGAATCACCGGGGACGTGCTCGGCGCGATGGCGGAAACCGCCGCGACCGCTTCGCTGTTCGCCCTGGCGTTGCTCGGCTGACACCGGGCGGCGCGTGATCCCACCATGCGGACTACCATGCGGGGAGCACCGCAGCCCTGCACCGTCGCAGGTCCTGCCCGCCCGGCCTGACCCGAGGAGCCGGGGCCTCTGGTGTGCGTGGCCGCGACCTGCGCGGGTGCGCGCGCCAGGGGGCCCGGACCCGGAGCGTGCCGGGCGGTCCGGCCTGCGACGGCGGGTTGCGCCGGTGCGGCAGCCTCGCCGCAACCGGCCGTGGACCGCGAAAGAACAGGACGCATTACGTGACTGCATTGTCTGTGAGCACCTCCTCCGCCGCCTCGCTGCGCGCGGACGCCCTGGTGGTCGGTGTCGCCAAGGGCCCCAAGGGCATCGTGCTGGCCCCCGGCTCCGAGGCCGTGAACGAGGCGTTCGAGGGCAAGCTGACCGAGGTCCTCAGCACCCTGGGCGCGACCGGCGCCGAGGGCGAGGCCGTCAAGGTGCCCTCCCCCGCCGGCCTGAAGGCCGCGCTCGTGCTCGCGGTCGGCCTCGGCGAGGCCGCCGAGGCCGGCTACCAGCTGGAGGCGCTGCGCCGCGCCGCTGGTGTCGCCGCCCGCACCCTGGCCGGCGCCAAGAAGGCCGCGCTGGCCCTGCCGGCCGAGTCCGCGGACGAGGTCGAGGCCGTCGCGCTGGGCGGCCTGCTCGGCTCGTACGCCTTCGGCACCTACAAGGCCGACGGCAGCGGCAAGGAGCCGGTCGGCGAGCTGGTCGTGCTGGCCCCCCGCAAGGGCAGCAAGGACGCCAAGGCGGCCGTGGAGCGCGCCGCCGCGGTCGGCGAGGAGATGAACCGGGCCCGTGACCTGGTCAACACCGCGCCGAACGACCTGAACCCGAAGAGCTTCGCCGCGATCGCCCAGGCGGCCGGCAAGGAGCACGGCCTCAAGGTCGAGGTGCTCGACGAGAAGGCGCTGCTCAAGGGCGGCTTCGGCGGCCTGCTGGGCGTCGGCAACGGCTCGGCCAACCCGCCGCGGCTGGTGAAGGTGGCCTACACCCACCCGAAGGCGAAGGCCACGCTGGCCTTCATCGGCAAGGGCATCACCTACGACTCGGGCGGCATCTCGCTGAAGCCGGCCGGCCACAACGAGACCATGAAGTGCGACATGGCCGGCGCCGCCGCCGTGTTCGCCGCCGTGGTGGCCGCCAAGCGCCTGGGCCTGGCCGTCAACGTGACCGGCTGGCTGGCGCTGGCCGAGAACATGCCGTCCGGCTCCGCCACCCGCCCCGGCGACGTGCTGCGCATGTACGGCGGCAAGACCGTCGAGGTGCTGAACACCGACGCCGAGGGCCGTCTGGTGCTGGCCGACGCGATCGTGCGCGCCGGCGAGGAGAACCCGGACGTCATCGTCGACGTGGCGACCCTGACCGGCGCCATGGTGCTGGCCCTGGGCAACCGCACCTTCGGCGTGATGTCCAACAACGACGAGCTGCGCGCGACCCTGCACACCGTCTCGGGCGAGGTCGGCGAGCAGTCCTGGCCGATGCCGCTGCCGGCCGAGCTGCGCAAGGGCATGACCGAGTCGACCATCGCCGACCTGGCGAACATGGGCGAGCGGATGGGCGGCGGCCTGGTGGCCGGCCTGTTCCTGAAGGAGTTCGTGGCCGAGGGCATCGACTGGGCGCACCTGGACATCGCCGGCCCGGCGTTCCACGAGAGCGCTCCGTTCGGCTACACCCCGAAGGGCGGCACCGCGAGCGCGGTGCGCACCCTGGTCCGGTTCGCCGAGCAGACCGCGGCGGGCGGCAAGGCCTGATCAGGCACCCGAGTCGACGGGGGTCCGGCGCGCGTGCGCCGGGCCCCCGTCGGCGTTCGCGCGCGGGTCAGCCGTGGGTCCGCCGTGGGTCCGCTGTCGGCCCGTCGCGGGTCCGTCACGTTCCGGCGCCGGTTACCTGCGAGTAGGCCGGGACCTCGCCCCGCACCTCTGTTCGCTGCGGGCGAAACTTTGTTCCACCCTGCGGAAGACGCGGCGCCGCAGGGCCGCCCCGACGCCCGTCCGGCGGCTGTCAACCCCGCGTTGAGCTGCAATGATGCCCTTCCGTCGGGGGTATTCCCGCCCCGGTGACCGCTCTGTGGGACACCCCTGGGGTGGACCCGGACATCAGCCACCGCGAACAAGTGCGAAGATGTATTTCCGGCACGACTGGGCGCCTCACAAAGGCTTCCGACCCACCGGACCGCGACCGGCCCGGCGACCCACCCCATTGCATGGAGGACGTGACGTGGCGAACGACGCCAGCACCGTTTTCGACGTAGTCATTCTCGGAGGCGGAAGCGGCGGTTACGCCGCGGCGCTCCGCGCCGCTCAGCTGGGCCTGAGCGTCGCCCTGGTCGAGAAGGGGGAGCTGGGTGGCACCTGCCTGCACCGCGGCTGCATCCCGACCAAGGCTCTGCTGCACGCCGCCGAGATCGCGGACGAGACGAAGGAGGCCGCCGAGTTCGGCGTTCTGGCCACCTTCCAGGGCATCGACATCAACGGCGTCCACAAGTACAAGGACGACGTCGTCGCCGGCCTGTACAAGGGCCTCCAGGGCCTGGTCGCCTCCCGCAAGGTCACCTTCATCCAGGGCGCGGGCAAGCTCTCCTCGCAGACTTCGGTGGACGTCAACGGCCAGCGCATCGAGGGCCGCCACATCCTCCTGGCCACCGGCTCCGTGCCGCGCTCGATCCCGGGCCTGGAGATCGACGGCAACCGCGTGATCTCCTCGGACCACGCGCTCAAGCTCGACCGCATCCCGAAGTCGGCCGTCATCCTCGGCGGCGGCGTGATCGGCGTCGAGTTCGCCTCCGTCTGGAAGTCCTTCGGCGTCGAGGTCACCATCGTCGAGGCGCTGCCGCACCTCGTCCCGCTGGAGGACGAGAACTCCTCCAAGCTGCTGGAGCGCGCGTTCCGCAAGCGCGGCATCAAGTTCGAGCTGAAGGCCCGCTTCTCGGGCGTCGAGTACACCGAGGCCGGTGTCCGCGTCTCCACCGAGAACGGCAAGCAGATCGACGCCGACCTGCTGCTCGTCGCCATCGGCCGCGGCCCGGTCTCGTCCGGCCTCGGCTACGAGGAGAACGGCGTCGCGATGGACCGCGGCTACGTCCTGGTCGACGAGTACATGCGCACCAACGTGCCCACCATCTCGGCCGTCGGCGACCTCGCCCCGACCCTGCAGCTGGCCCACGTCGGCTTCGCCGAGGGCATCCTGGTCGCCGAGCGCCTGGCCGGCCTCAAGCCGGTGCCGATCGACTACGACGGCGTCCCGCGCGTGACCTACTCCAACCCCGAGGTGGCCTCCGTCGGCATCTCCGAGGCCAAGGCCGTCGAGCTGTACGGCAAGGAGAAGGTCGTCACCCTCAAGTACAACCTGGCCGGCAACGGCAAGAGCAAGATCCTGAAGACCGCCGGCGAGATCAAGCTCGTCCAGGTCAAGGACGGCGCCGTGGTCGGCGTCCACATGGTCGGCGCCCGCATGGGCGAGCAGGTCGGCGAAGCTCAGCTGATCTACAACTGGGAGGCCCTGCCGGCCGAGGTCGCGCAGCTCATCCACGCGCACCCGACCCAGTCCGAGGCCCTGGGCGAGGCGCACCTGGCGCTGGCCGGCAAGCCGCTGCACGCGCACGACTGATCACGCCACCACCCCCCATTTCCAGTACGCAAGACTTGATAGGAGTCGCTGAAACCATGGCGGTCTCAGTAACACTGCCCGCGCTGGGCGAGAGCGTTTCCGAGGGCACCGTCACCCGTTGGCTGAAGGCCGAGGGTGAGCGTGTCGAGGTCGACGAGCCGCTGCTCGAGGTGTCGACCGACAAGGTCGACACCGAGATCCCGTCGCCGGCCTCCGGCATCCTGGCCTCGATCAAGGTCGGCGAGGACGAGACCGTCGACGTCGGCGCCGAGCTGGCGATCATCGACGACGGCTCCGGTGCCCCGGTCGCCGCTGCGGCCCCGGTCGCCGAGGCCGCGCCCGTCGCCGCCCCGGCCCCGGTCGTGGAGGCGCCCGCCGCCCCCGCCCCGGTCGCCGCTGCCGCCCCGGCGGCTCCGGCTGCCGCTCCGGCCGCCGACGCCACCCCGGTCCTGCTGCCCGCACTGGGCGAGTCGGTCACCGAGGGCACCGTCACCCGCTGGCTGAAGGCCGAGGGTGAGACGGTCGAGGTCGACGAGCCGCTGCTCGAGGTCTCCACCGACAAGGTCGACACCGAGATCCCGTCGCCGATCGCCGGTGTCGTGGTGAAGATCCTGGTCGGCGAGGACGAGACCGCCGAGGTCGGCGCCCAGCTCGCGCTGATCGGTGCCGCGGGTGCCGTCGCCGCCGCCCCGGCCCCGGTCGCCGCCCCGGCCCCGGTCGCCGCTCCGGCCCCGGTTGCCCCGGCCCCCGTCGCTCCGGCCGCCCCGGTCGCTCCGGCTGCTCCGGCTCCGGTTGCCCCGGCTCCGGTCGCCGCCGCCCCGGCCCCGGTGGCCGCTCCGGCTCCGGTCGCCGCTCCGGCCCCGGTTGCCGCCCCGGCTCCCGTCGCCCCGGCCGCGCCGGCTGCCCCGGTGGCCGACGCCGGTGACGCCTACGTCACCCCGCTGGTGCGCAAGCTCGCCGCCGAGCACGGTGTCGAGCTGTCCTCCGTCGCCGGTACCGGCGTCGGCGGCCGCATCCGCAAGCAGGACGTCGTCGCCGCCGCGGAGGCCGCCAAGGCCGCCCCGGCCCCGGTCGCCGCCGCCGCTCCGGCCGCTGCGCCGAAGGCCGCCGCCGCGCCGTCCGCCCTGCGCGGCCAGACGGTCAAGATGACCCGCATGCGCAAGGTCATCGGCGACAACATGCTGAAGGCCCTGCACGAGCAGGCCCAGCTGACCAGCGTGGTCGAGGTGGACGTCACCAAGATCATGTCGCTGCGCGGCAAGGCCAAGGAGGGCTTCCTCGCCCGCGAGGGCGTCAAGCTGTCCCCGATGCCGTTCTTCGTCAAGGCCGCCGCCCAGGCGCTGAAGACCCACGCGGTCGTCAACGCCCGGATCAACGAGGCCGAGGGCACCATCACCTACTTCGACACCGAGAACATCGGTATCGCGGTGGACTCCGAGAAGGGTCTGATGACCCCGGTCATCAAGGGTGCGGGCGACCTCAACATCGCCGGTATCTCGAAGAAGACCGCCGAGCTGGCCACCAAGGTCCGCGACAGCAAGATCACCCCGGACGAGCTGTCCGGCGCCACCTTCACCATCAGCAACACCGGCTCGCGCGGTGCGCTGTTCGACACCGTGATCGTGCCGCCGAACCAGGTCGCCATCCTGGGCATCGGCGCCACCGTCAAGCGCCCGGTGGTCATCGAGGCCGACGGCGGCACCGCCATCGGCATCCGCGACATGACCTACCTGTCGCTCTCCTACGACCACCGCCTGGTGGACGGCGCCGACGCCGCCCGCTACCTGGTCGCGGTCAAGGAGATCCTGGAGGCCGGCGAGTTCGAGGTCGAGCTCGGCCTGTAAGGCACCACTGCAGGTCCGCGGTTTCGGCTGCACGGAGCCCCGCGTCGTCCCTGGACGGCGCGGGGCTCCGCCGTTGCCGGGGTCCGCCTGCCGTCCGCCTGCTCCTGGCCGCGCCTGGTCGTCTCCGACCCGCGCCCGGCTGCGTCGAACATCACCAGCGTTTCGCCGGGCCATGGCATGCGCGGGGGCTGGCGAACGGGGATGCTGGAGCGGTGATGGACGAGACCGACTTCTGGCAGATGATCGACGAGACCCGGGAGGACGCCGACGGCGATCCGGACGAGCAGGCCGACCGGCTGGTGGAACGGCTGGTCCAGCTGACCCCGGACGACGTCATCGACTTCGCCCGGCTGTTCGAGGCCCGGTTCCAGCGGGCCTACCGCCACGACCTCTGGGGCGCCGCCTACCTGCTGCTTGACGGCGCCTCCGACGACACCTTCGACTACTTCCGCTGCTGGCTGATCGGCCAGGGCCGGGACGTCTTCGAGGGCGCTCTGTTCGAGCCGGACGACCTGGCGGACCTGCTGCCCGAGTTCGACGAGGAGGAGGACGGCGAGGCCGAGGACCTCGGCTACGCCGCCGACGAGGCGTACGAGCAGCTGACCGGGCTGCCGCTGCCCGAGGTGGGCGGGCGACAGTCCGGCCGACCGGCCGGGGCCGCGCTGGACTTCGACGACCCGGACGTCATGGCGAAACGGTTTCCCAAGCTCTGGGAGCGCTACGGGGATTAGGGGCTCTCTTTCGGATCACGCCCACGGCGTGAGCGGCGCCGGACGCGTCAGGCGGTGCTGCCGCCGCCGGACGTGCCGTCCTGCTTGATGCCCCTGAGGATCTGGTCCAGCACGGACGCGTCCGGCGCGCTCGGGGTGTCGTCCACCCCGCCCTCGAACACCACGAAGCCGCCGCCCTTGGCCGGGACGGCGGCCAGCAGGACGTAGCCCTGGGTGCCGTCCGCGGTGCGGATGTGCCAGCGCACGGCATAGCCGGACACGCCCGCGACGGTCGTGTAGCCGGAGCCGGAGTCGGTGTGCGAGCTGATCCCGGTGAAGATCTGGCCGGCGTACGCGGGCATGGTGGCCTCGGCGGCCGTCTTGGCGGTGACGCCCTGGACGGTGTCGGTCTCGACCGAGAACTGGCCGCGGATGCAGGAGTTGCCGTCCGGGCAGGTGTAGCGGCCGGTGCCCAGGTAGACCGTGGAGTGCGGGGAGTTGGGCGCCACGTCCCAGCCGTCGAGCACCGGGACGGTGATCGCGTGCTGGGTGTCCGGGACGGTGCTCCTGACGGTCGGCGCCGGTTTGGGTGCGGGCGTCGGGGCGGGCGTTCCCGCCGTGGGGCTCGGGGCGGGGCCGGCGCCCCGGGTGATGGTGACCGTCGGGTTCGGGGTCGGGTCGGCCTGCGGGGAGCCGCCGCCGCTGAGCACGATCCCGGCGACGATCCCGCCCACGGCCAGGACGGCGACCGCGATGCCGACGACCAGACCGGGCCTCATCCGGCCGGGCGCCGGCTGCTGCGGCGGGTAGCCCGGCGCCGGGTAGCCGTAGCCCGCGCCCTGGGCGGGGTAGCCGTCCTGGGCCGGGTAGTAGCCGTCCTGGGCCGGGTAGCCGTAGCCCGGGGCGGGGGCGCTGCCCGGGTAGCCGTGGCCGGGGGCGTCCTGCGGGCCGCCGTAGCCGTACCCGGGCTGCCGGCCGGGGGGCTGCCAGCCCTGGGTGGGGGCGTCGGCGAGTTGGCCGGCGCCGCCTTGGAGCGGGCGCACCTCGCTGGTCCAGGCGTTGCCGTCCCACCAGCGCTCGTGACCGGGGGTGCCGTCCGCACCGGGGACCGGGTACCACCCGGGGGGCGTCGAGTTGCTCACGGCCGTACGGTACCCGGCGGGGTGCTGGTCCAGACAGAGCGGATCGGTCACGACTCTGCACCGCCCGCCAGGCCTGACGTGCCGTCAGTTTCGATGGGCGGAAAGGCCGGTCGGGCTTGTCAGTGCGCCAGGCTGCGGGCCATCAGGACGTCGTCCACGTACGACCCGTCGATCAGGAACTCCTCCGCGAGCGAGCCCTCGACGACGAAGCCGCAGCCCTCGTAGAGGCGGCGGGCCGGGGCGTTCCAGCCGAGCACCCGCAGGGTCATCCTGCGCGCGCCCGCGGCCCGGGCGGCCTCGCACGCCGCCTCGACCAGGCGCCGGCCGACACCCCGGCCGCGGGCCGTGCCGTCGACGACCAGGCCCTGGATCTGCCGGACGTGCCGGTTGCTGGCCAGCGGGGTCGGCGGGACCTGGCGGACGTAGCCGACCACCCGGCCGTCCAGGAGGGCGAGCAGGTACTGCTCCGGGGCGTGCCGTTCGTCGAAGACGCCGTCCCCCTCGGGCGGCTGCGGGGAGACGTCGGCCAGCGGGGACCAGGCGGCACGGTTGAGAACGGCGAGTTCGGCCTCGTCCTCGGGCTGAGCTGGGCGGATGATCAGATCGTCCTCGTGCATGCGCGTCATGCTAGTGCTGCTCCGCGGAAGTTCGTGGAGGGGTGTTGATCAGATATCCAGTCCGCTGAGGTAGAGGCCGCCTGCGCAGTCGAGGGCTTCTTCCGG